>JAQGHS010000750.1 GCA_028291605.1 Planctomycetaceae bacterium
AGCAGACGACACGTTATCAGCGGCGTTTGCAAGCTACTTTTTCAGTGCGGCGTGTACCCAGGCTGATGACTCGGTTGCGGCCAGTTGCACCAGCAGTATCGCGGCCACGGCAGCGCCAACACAGGCCGACGACACTGGCGTAAGTAGCTCGACGTCAGTTATTGCAATCGACGGCACGCCAACGGCTGGAGACGACACACTAGCCAGCGTGTTGATTGTGGCGATGGTGTTGGTAGGTTCGCCCACTGAATCAGACGACACGTTGTCGGGTGACGTGGTGAATGCGGTCGCGGCGACGGACTCGAACGTGCAAAGTCCTGACACGGCAACGGCGGTCGGAACAAGTGGCATCTCTGCGACGCTGACACTCACGCTTTTTGGTGATTCGGTCGCATGCTCAGCAACGGCGGCTGTAGGAGTGACCGGAAGTCCCACGGCTGGCGGCGACACGCTTTTGTCGGCCAGTAAGAACGCGACGGCGAGCACTGCAGCAATTGACCAGGGCGACAGCACAACGGGCGGCGTCGGCGTCAACCGTGTCCGGCTGGCATTGGCCGTGGCGGCAGAATCTGACTCGGCTGTCGGGCTGTTCGGTGGGACACAAATGGCTGCGGGGTTCATTCAGGCCAGTGATTCATTAAGTGCTGCAGCAACTTCCCTCATTGGTGCCACGGCAGTCCCGACACAGGCCGGTGATTCGATCTTGTCAGCTTCTGTGGTCGCGATCCTATTTGACGCAAGTTTCGCAGAGTTGGGGGCAACGTTATCGAGTGCGTCGAAAGTGGCGACGGGCGCCGCTGGTGCGTTTGTCGGGACCGGTGACATCTTGGCGGGCGTCAGCGTGAATCGCGTTGCCGCGCTGGCGGTAATTGCCGAGGTTTCCAGTAGCTTAACGTCCGAGGCCACTGCGGCGACACGGGCGGCGCTCAGCGTGACAGTCTCCAGCGACGCAGTGACGAGTGCATCAACCAATGCGATTGGCGGTTCAGTCCAAGTCAGTCAGGCCAGTAACGGAGAATCCGGAGCAGGCAAGGCCGCAATTGATGCCGATGCGGATATCACCAACGCAGCCAACGCAGTCGTTTTTCGAGTCACTCCGATCAACGGTGCGATTCTCAACGTGAGTCAGGCGGGCGATGGCGTAGCGTCTACGGCTGCGGTAGTAACTGGCACGACCTTGATCGTCGTTCAGGAGTCACAAACGATTGCGGCGGATGGGGCGAATCGTGTGCAGGCTTCAGGGCTGGCACTCGATATGACCAGCGAGCTAACGGCAACGGCAACCCCCATTGTTGGCGTGATTGGCGATGTCAGCTATAGGATGTTTCGATCTGCCGTTGTGAGACGGGCATAGAGCAATTGCGACTGAAGTTTATCCCGGCGGTGGTCATTGTGGCTGCTGCCGGGATTGTGATTCAAAGCCGATCAGTCAAAAACCTTCCTGGATGTTTTGTCATAAAATCCATTACAAGGTGCAAACCTAAATCGACATCTTTGATTCCCAAGCGCCCTGCCAAATGTTTAAATTGCTCGCGCTGCTCTACCGTGTCGAAAGTCACGAACAATGTCTTGGGATGCGTGTCTGATGACGACACCCGCCAGAGTTGAGTCAGCTCGTAGGTGTCTTTGAAGTTGTTGCCCTCACTCGGCAGCAATTGAACTACAAACTCCGCGTTCAATTGCTGCATGCGAAAACTGCGGTGTTCTTGGGATGCCCTGAAATACTGCTGCTGACTGAATGTCAATCGTTGTTTTGCCTCGTCAGAATCACACCTTTCAGCCGACTGAATTGCGGCTTCAAGTTTAGCTTTCCAGACTCGATCGAATAGGGCGATTTCTTGCTCATCGGTAAGTTTCTTTCTCTCGTCAACATCGTCTCCAAATAGCTTATTCGGTCCAAATCTCGCAAGGTTTCTTTTGACGTCTTCGGAGACTTCGATTATCACGGTGGTCTACTTTCTAAAAACACTCCAAATCGATTGGCCGTTCAGCCCAGCAGGATGACAAACAGCAGATTTTGGAATGCAACCCACAGAACAAAGAGAGATCCAAGCAGATAGAAAAACGCGCAAAATGTTCTTGTCGCGGGGCAACTCTCATTGAGTTCATTCCAAACATGCCAGAACGCTTCTGCGAGTTTCTCGTCTCGAATCGTGCCGTATGCCAGAACTTGATTGCACTTCGGAAAGCTGCGGTCAGTTGTTGTGGAGATCAAATCGGGATGGTCGGCCACTACCGACTCTGTCGTAAATAGGTTGATGAATTCATTTAGGATCATCAAGTGCGAGGCCATGTCCATTGTCCTCATTCGAGACCAAGTCAAATCCAAAAACGTGTCCAAGATTTGGCGACTGGCCTTCCCTTCATTTGTGAAGTCTGAGAATTTGTCATAGTCGCCAACAAAGGCTGGGCAGCGAACGGAGTAAATAAAACTCGCAATTGAAAAGGCCACGGATGAATAGAAGAGCATTTTCCAACTGAAAGGAAGTTGCAACGTAATTGTGATCGAAGAACGCCAAAGAGGAATTTCAATCTCCGGCCCCATCTTAACTAATAGCTGTGCGAGTATCGGTACAGCGAACAGCCAGACATACGAAGTCTTCAGCAGGCGACTTCGTCCCATTCGATTGAGAGATGACCAGCGAGGGATGAACGCGGTCAGTGGATAGATTAAGTGTCGAAACAAAGACTCTGGCATTCACTTGCCCTTAGCGTAATAGCGACCCTTTATTGTGCTGATCAGATCAGCACGAATGATACCCGCGTACATTGCCGATTGCGACGATGCCGCAACGAGCCATGCCCTGACTGGGCGATTGAGCACTTCCAAGAGACGTTGAACGTGACTGAAGTGATCACGGAACCGCTCGCCGATTGGCCGTCACTGGCAGCAATTTACGAAGCTGGCTGCAATATGGGGATTGCCGATCCTGCTTTGAATTAGATTCGACCTTCGCCGGGCCGGTGGGCATCTTGTATGCTCGTCGGCCCGGGCTAGGCGGGAGTATCGAACACATCGGGAAGGCACGCATTCGCGAACGCGCGTCCGAACGTCGAAACTCTGACTATGAGCCGGTGAATGCTCCCGCCGGATTCACCCATCTCAACATCGATCTTTATCAGTGATTCCGATTCCAGTAGGTCAAGTGACGCCTTCAACTGGTCGTCACCGTGGCTTGATAGCTGCGGCAATTTCGACCGGAGTGCCTGCACTGCCAAGCGGTCACCAGTGCCGGGCTCATTAAATCTCCGCGCTCGACCGATATTGGCGCCGGGGAATGACTCCTTTGTGCTCTGGAAGGGATTCATTGCCCGGTAGGTTTGTGGGCTATACGATGCATAGTCGACACCTTGAATGCACCAGAACACGAATGCATCGTCCGCTGAGATTCTCTCAATAACCTTCACGAAACCCGGATGGACATTCTGCCTTTTCTCGGAATCAACCGCAGCTAAAAGCAGATTCAAATAGAGATCCTTCAGCTTGTTGTCATCGCTGATGAACCGCAGGTTTTCGAGAACGGGGCCGGCGATTTCCGGCGCGGCTTGAACCTGTCGCTCTGGCGGAACTTTCGCTTCGATTTCAGCGAGCCACTGGGAAACGCGGGCTTGAGCCACGGCCATCAACTGAAACGGAAGCATCACAAGCCGGAACGACTTCATGACATCTTCTGCGATGTCGCCAGCGACACGAACAGGCTTGGCTAAGCCATCGTCATAGATCTTGTTCTGAACTTCGGCGGGAATTAGGCTGATCAGCGATTTGTCTTCTGTCATGCTCTACTCCAGGCTCACGCGTAGGCCGATTTATTAAACGGCGTCCGGATCGGAGGAAGTCAGCGAAACACCGTTGGCAGTCCTGTACACGCCTTTGCTGATCTTCTCGACATTGGTGCCGTCTGCCAAATGCATTGTCGCACCATTAGGAATCTGCTCAGTCCCGCCACGAGTGCGCGCCTCGGTAAACGTCCAGGCTACTGAGATTCTCAATTGTTCGCCGCCTGCCGTCATCGCGATGAATGATGATGGTGTCTTCCGCGCCATGAAAACCTCTCAATTCAAAACGGGTTTGCGCGCAAGTCGGTAGTATACCGGGGTTCCACGCTGATTGTCATCGTTCAGTCCGGGGATTGTCTATGCTTCAAGCGAGTGGGCGTAATCGGTGAGTGAGCGGAAGCAAACCTGCCCGCCGGTTCCGACTCGAAGCTTATCCGCCTTGATCAGCCGATAGATTGAATCTGGACTGACGCCCAGGAACTTTGCGGCGTCACAGTTTTTGCGGAGTCCATCGCAGCCGAACTTGTATTTCCACTTCTTGTCGGCTTCCGTCCACGATTCATCTGGCGCAGGCGGGAGAGGCGCGGGAGTTGGCGTTTTCATAGCGGGCTTTCGTTTCCGGCGAACGAATATGAACCAATCACGGCTAGCTCAGTGCGCCACTTCCGCCGATCCCGATTGTTGCATTGCCTACCAGCCATGCACCTCCGCCTGACGGACCTTCAGGGGCGGGTGTCGTTGTGGTAGTAGCGGGACCGATAGTGATTACCGGGTCATGAGACGTAATCCCGACCGCCGTGGCCTTGAAGCCGAACTCTACGTGTGCTGATCCAATGGCGTCCACAGGCAGCGGAAGAGGCAGGGCCGCGAGGGGCCGAGTGAAAACGACGACTCGCCCCTTGTGATCTTCAATAAAATCTTCAATTGTGATTGATGCGGCAGTAGTTGCAACAGATGAGGCTGCTGCAACGCACTTGCTGGCGGCGTCCACATATCCCGATGGCTTGTTGATGACGTCAACTATCGTGTCGAGCCATCCCATGTATCCGCCCGCGATTACCAACAGCGTGGTTATCGATGGCTTCTTGTATTCTTGACCGATTCCCGATTGGTTTTCTGAGCTACCCATCGTGGTTACCCTCCTGGCGTCCGTGGCCAATTCCTGAATCTACCGCGTCCCCGATATTGTAACGCAGGCACTACCGGAGAGGTTCAATAAATCCACGGTATTTGCTTCGGATTCCGGGCAAGGCAAGCAAGTAACGACATTCAATGCGGTCTGGGCGACCGACTCACGGCATTTTCTTCACGGCGGCTTTCTTCTTTGGCACTGCCGACGCGCGAGCCGCAGACAAGAGCAGGTCACGCGCCCATGCCGACGTTGTCACGCCTGCCGACTCGGCTGCAGTATCAATCTCCAGTCGCTCAGATTCCGACATTCGTATCCGCATCATGTGTGATTTACTTACATCACCGAGTGGTTTTCTGCCCATTTTCAGATTGCCTTAAGAATACTGTTGCTACATCTATTGACTGTGCCGATAACTGTAGCAACAATATGCCGAGCCGACCAGCCCGACGCAATACCACTCAGTCAAAGAAATGCTCAGAAGTCTCGAAACTCTGAAAGGGGGCGAATAGATCAAAAGAAGTGACTCGCCCGTAGCTACAACTAAGGGCGAGTCGGATGGTGTCCCAGTCGTGACGACGGAATCTCATCAGTCTCCTAGCGTAATTCACGCGTCGATGTGATTCCACACTCTTTTACATTCCCCCATTGTCAGACCGGCGGAACTTTGGTTCCCCCGGTCAACGCTTAAGGTACGCCCATTATGTCGACTGTAATCACTCAAACATCGCCACTTTCGAACCTCATCGGTCGAATCGTCAATTTCTTCCTGAAATTGTGCGAGCCGAAACCGCAACAGCGCCCGGAGCTGTATGACGTTCAGCCACTGAAGCTTCCAAGGTGGACTAGCAGGAACCGTAGGCGTCAATTACTCGTTGAGGCCGACCCGCATTGCACGTACTGCGGCTGCAAGGTCAATTACGATAATTCGAACCTCGATCACGTCCTACCGAAGTCGCGCGGCGGCGTTCATGGCTGGCCACCCAGCAACATCGTTCTGACCTGCAAGCAGTGCAACACCGATAAAGACAGCCTGTTGCTTTCCGAATGGAGGGATGTAATTCAGAAGCGGGTTGCGGCCATGCAGGCAATTAACGAGCGCGACGCCGTGCATGAACTGCTGCTGAGAAAGGAATACCTGCTGCGAATCCTACCACGGCTGGAACACATGATCGAAACCGGCATCTACATTCACTCGTCAACACAGGACATCAACCCTCCCGCGATTGAGATCAGTAACCCAAGCTATTCGAGGCGGAAACCTGACGAGAAAGTGAAGCGGCATCATTTCGGCAATGCCTCCCGGCGATATGCCATCGTCAGCCGTGCAACGGGGCAGCTTGTGTTGATGGACGCCTCTTTGGCAGAAGCTGCAGACTACCTGAAGACGCACGGCGTAGACGTTGCACTTCGCTTGTTGGGGTATCAGGAGATGTTCAACCCGGCTTTCAATGTACCAGACAGACGGATTCACGCCCGCCATCGTTCGCCAGACAGCGCCTGTAACGCGACGGGGCCGACTTCCGGTGAAACCTTCACGGCACACGAAGTAACGCCAACGGGCGAGCAAGCGAGGGCCGCATGAGTATCACGCTCCGCAATTCATCACGGTCCATCGTCGCCAACCGACTGAACCGTTTCGCGACGCTCTACGATCCGGAGTCGCCACCCGATGAGCCGAGAGAAAATCCGACCGTACGCCGAATAGACGATGGGCAAGCTATTAGTCTGCCTTTGGAGTTGGTCGGGGCGCAGTATCGGCAGTTTCGCAAGAAACTACTGAAGCAAGATCCACACTGCGCGTTCTGCGGTTGCGAGGTCGACATGAGCAGTTCCAGCCTGGATCACCTCACCGCACAGAGCCGGGGGGGCAAAGACTGGCCCGCGAATCTCGTGTTGGCGTGTCACGAGTGCAATCACGCCAAAGGCAGTCTGACTCTTGCTGAGTGGTGCGCGGATGAGATGGCGGAAGTAGCCAAGCGACAGCAGCGAATTAACGGCATGCTGGCACTCATTGAAGCCCGTGGGGAATGCTACGTGGCGACCGGAAGCCGAGATCAGCCAGCGGCAGAAGTTCCGGCGGAACTGGCTCCCGTGGCAGAAACGGCGCTGTCGACCGAAACGCCGGTAGAGTCCAATCAATGGCGTCCCGAGCAATTCGAGAAAGGCCGTCGCGACTACTGGATTCTCAGCAAAGATGACCGCCAGCCAATCCTGAGACACCTCAGATTGAATGAAGCCGTTCACGTCCTGGAACATATCCGGGGCGATGGGCTGGAACTGGTCTTTGTGACTCCGATGTATAACGACGATTTGGGAATCTCGCGGACATTGCACGCCGAAGCGAGCCCAGAGTTTTCAGCCGTTGAAGTCGTTCTGTAGGTCGTCTCTTTCTCAATCAAAACTCATTCCACGGAACGGAATCACCATGTTATCAAACGCCTCACTCGCAACGATCCAAGACGCGTTGCTGATCGCTCAAATCGGCCTGATCCTGATCTTTGTCGGCTGGCTGTTTCAAGAGCGACTGTCGATGTCGTGGGGGCTGATGCGAGTGACTCAGTAATCAGACTAGACAATTCACCCGGCCGGGAACAAGCTGTCTCGGTCGGGTGTTTTCTTTTTGCGTCAACCGTTCACTTTTTGGGAAAATCGAGAATGAGCAGCGATAGGCTACAGGCGATTATCGACGGACTTCGCGAGGCGGCCAAAAACGGCATGGCTGCAGCTCAGCGACGATTAGAGGGTATCAACTCCGAAACGACTGGACATGCCACTCAGAAGGTGGCAATCGCCGAAGGTAAAAGGTTGACGGCTGAAAGGCGACTCGCCGCCGCGCGTGCGATCGACGAACTCAGTACAGAAATCCTGGCGTGTGCGAAATCTGGCGATTCAGAAGCAGCCTTAGATTCGCTCGCCGACTTGATTCCAATCTTAATGGATGTTCGCCCCAAACACTGAAGCGTCGCCATTTCGAAACCCCAAGCCCTGGCCGGATTCACCGCTGGCCGGGGCTTGTTATCGTCTATTCCCAAACACTCGTGCAATGAACGTCGCTCCTGCGCCGCATGCGATAGCAAGCGTCACTCCGATGCCGAGAAACAGTGATAGACCGATGCGCTCGTAACCCTGCACGAAGGCTATAATCACAAACACAATCAAGATGACCATACTGGTAACGGCACCCACAGACGACGCGAAAGTGAATACCGGTCGTTCAGCCATGATGAATGCTCCCGCAGAATTTGGTATCGCCCCGCGTAGTCGAGTCTAACAATGGCCTAGCAGACGGTTCAACCCGACATTGTGCCGCGCGCGGGTTTAGGGTGTAATCAACATCGCTCGCGCGGCACAACGCGGGTTAACCTGGGCGTTAGGAAGATGTGATATGAAGACTGCTCTTAACAATTTTCTGCTCCTGTGTGGCGTCCTTAGCGCGGCCGTCGGAATTGCTGCGGTCCTGCCTCTCATTCTTTACTTCTCCTATCCCGTCGCGCTGTCTCATATTACTTTCTTTCCGCAAATCACGGTCGGGGGTCGCTACATCGGAGTTCTTACCATTGCTTCGGTCTCAGCGAGCGGGGGCGTGGTACTATTGCTGTTGTCAAATTACGTTCTGACTGTTGGTACGGAACAAGCAGACTCGGACTGAAATCTATCTGCAGCGGCATGAACTGATCGTCACGGCGTGAGGGGCGGAAGTGAAGGGATTACAGGTCTTTAACCCAAAGACTCAGGTATTGGATGTAGATCGATTCGCAAGCCGGTGACCAAGCCACAAGCCGACCGATCGGCCGGTAGAAAACTGTGGCCAATTCAGATGCCCATTCGCCATTCTCGACATCGCAGATCTCGAACACCCACGCCACCGGTCCCATGCTCAGCGGATACGCGACGAGCAACATCAGCCCGGCGAGCGTCCACCAGAGCCACGGGGTTGGTTTTCTTTGTTGTTCGGTCATGATGGCGGTTCTCTTCGGTCACTCGGTTTGATCACCGGCACAATATGCCGGTTGGCGGTTCGCTGCAATCGAAAGTTGCAAGGCCGATTGCGCGCCCGAAGAGACCCGGCAGAAGACAGGGTGAGCGTGGAGGCTGTTAATAAACCTCCGGCTTGCATGCGGTTGTAATACAACCAGAACCGGGGTAAAGTGGGTTGTATTAGGGGTAAAACGGAAGCGACAAAAGTCAGTCTCACCGCATGAAATCCAGTGTTTCATCATATGGGAGCGTTAGTGCTGAGGCACTTTACGAAAGCATCGCTCTACCAACTGAGCTATGGCGGCCAAAAATCTTGATTTGTCTCGACTTCGATTGTCTGTCGCGTCTGGTAATTTAGCGTATTGTGATGGTGATCACAACTACGCGTCGTCACACACCAGAGGCCGTCTTTCCGACAAAGGTTCGCGAGACTCGCGTCTTCGGAACTTGATTATCGATTTCCCTAACCACTCACCTGATCGGTGGTTGGTAAATAAACATTGGTCGGAGACAGGCCTCTCTGTGGCCATCTTCTGTCCCCGGCAAACGGTGCGGAAGTATCTAACACATTGCCAGAATTTGCAAGCCGGGTCACGGCGGAGACAATTCTGTCGTTTGAGGCTCGGGACTTCGCTTCCTCACTGTCTGGGGACTGGGCCTTTCCACTTTGAAAGCCGCGGTGGAAGCGATCGATCCTGACCGCATGCTAGCGTGATCGCATTACCTCGCACTCCCCCAAATCTCGCCGATTCGTAAAGACGAAGCTGCGACCAATGCTCGCAAACCGAATTCCCGGATGATCCGTCGCGACCGGAATAGGCCGGGAAATTTGCTTAATCCGTAATGCGTAAAGCGTCCGATTTAGAGAATTACGGATCGGCCGTACAACAAATCGGGCCACTTCTCTGCGTTCGCGCCCCATTCCGGCACGGACTTCAGAGACTTATGAGATGCCAGACGATTCCGGGGTGAGTGGAAGAGGTGCGACTAACGGTTGCCTTCTTCGGGGGGAAAATCCACAGTGCGCAAAACTATCTTGGCCTGGACGGCAACGGCACTCGTTGTGTCCTCGCAGCAACTGTTACTCGCCCAATCCAAACGGCCTGTTCGGGACGCTGCGGATTCCTCTTCCCGAGCCGCTGTGGCCCGCATTCCAGACTCCGATGACGAAGAGTCCGGGGTGGGCTTGGACTTTGAGAGCATCACGGAAGACTCGGACTACGAGAGCATCGCTCCCAAGGTGATCAAAACGAGGTCAGGAAAGACTCAACTGACGTCAGCGGAGGACTCGGTATTGATCATGCCGGACTCGGATCCGATCGTCGAAGGCGTCCGGACTGAAACGGTCAGTGCTCCCAATTGCCCCGAGTTCTGGGAGCACCGCAGCGGGGTCTGGGGCGAGTATCTCTTCTGGCGGCCGCGCGGTGCGGATGTGACCTACGCCTCGACGGTGGATGGAACTCTGGCGACGTCGGTCCCGGTGGGTGATCGTTCGGTGGCCGCCTTCAAATATGATTCCGGAGTCCGCGCCGGGGCGAACCTGGCCCTCGATTCCTGTTCGAGCATTACGGCCGGATATACCTGGTTCCGGACTTCGGCGAACGACAGCATCAACCTGCCCGGTGGGGGGGGCTCGTTCATTGCGGCGGAAACCGTTCATCCGAATACGATCAACGTCGCCGCCGACAGCCTCTCGGCCAGCGCCATTCACGACCTCAGCCTGCAAATGGCAGATCTCAATTACAAAGGTTTGATCTGGGGCGACGACTGCTTTGCGATCAATTCCATCGTCGGCGTGAGATACGCCAATCTCGAGCAGCAGTTTGGAGCGGTTTACTCCATCCTGGGGACCACGACCGTCGACACGAACATCAACTTTCGAGGCGTCGGGCCGCGGTTTGGGTTTGAAGCCGAACGCCTGGTGAATAACCACGGGTTCATGGTTTATTCCAAAGGGGCCGTCAACTTCCTGGTGGGAACCTGTGCGGCCGACTTCACGCAAACCAATGTGTTTGCCGGGACTCAAGCGAAGACAGCCCTGCAAGATTCCCGCATCCTGACGATTCCTGAATTGGAACTCGGTGGCGGCTGGCAAAGCTGCAACGGTCGGTTCCGCCTGACTGCCGGATACTATCTCGCCGCCTGGTTCAACATGCTGACGACTCCCGAATATCTCGGGACCATCCGTACGACGCAAAACACTTATGAAAGCCAGATCAAGACGCTGACCCTCGATGGTCTGACCGTCCGAGCCGAAGCACGCTACTAACGTTTCCTCACGCGTAACGCGGCGTTCCGAGATCCTTGTTCTGGCCGTCATTCGGCAGTTACAGATTCTTATAGAAAAAGCCATCTGCCATGGAATCATCTTCCTATTTCCGGTCCCTTGAAAACCTCTTCGGAAGTTTGTGGAATCCCAAACGGTCGCGCCGTGTGCGGGCTGCTCGTGAGGAGCAACGCTTGCGTTTGCCGGCCGCCGCCTTGGAAGACCTCGAATCGCGCGTCGTCCCGTCTGCCGTCACGGGGATCGGGTCGCTGAATTACTTCGCGGCCCCCGGTGAAGTGAATAGTGTCGTGATGACCCCCGGGTTCTTCACCTTTATCAGTGACTCGCCCAGTGTCACGATTGTGCAAGCCCCACCGGGATTCTCCACCAACTGGCTGTCTGCGGTCTCGATCAGTATTGGCGTTTCTCTAGGCGTCGATATCTCGGTCAGCACGCCGGTCATTCCGTTCCTGTTAGCACAAAACGGCATCATCATGCCGAGCGTCGCTGGCGCCACCGATGTCACAACTCCGGTCAACTTCGGGGGCACGATCGCCAACTCTGTCGCCCAACCGGGATCGTCGGTCGCGGCTGGCGCGGCCGCACTGCAGGCGGGGAACGTGTACTTCAGAGTCAACGGTTCATCGTCTGGTGTCATCGACGACTATCAGCTCTACCAGGTCGTCGCCGATCCGTCCGCGGTTCTGACCGAGAACGCCTCCATCACCGACATCAACGCGGCTCTCTTCAAGAGTGGCACTCCCGGCATGAATGTTGTCGGTGATGTGTCGGCCAATCAGGCTGACGCCTTCGCGTTCAATGCGACTGCCGGCAAGCGGTACGTCGTGATGCTGGATGCCGACCCTGAAAAGGATGGTACTTACACGAGCACCGATCTGAGCATTTCCGATGTCGGCGGATATGTCTTCGGCACACCGCTGCAGGAAAACCTGAGCGTCGGAGCCTACAACGCAGTCGGTGCGATTGATGCCTCCACAACCGGGCCGCTCATTGTCCAAGTGAGGAACCTGGGTCTCGGCTCTGATACCAGCTATCGCTTTGTCGTGCTGGAAGTCGATCCGACTACGGACAAAGTGGTCGAGACAACACCCGTCGTGGCATCCACCGATGTCCCTAAAGCGATTCCGGATTATGCTGGAACTCCCGGGATCGCGACATCCACGTTAAACGTCAGCGGCTTCAGTGGCGTCTTGTCCGATGTGAACGCGACATTCAACATCTCGCACACGTTCGACAGCGATCTCATTGTCACCTTGACCAGTCCGATGGGGACCACCGTCACACTCGCGAATCAGGTCGGAGGGGGCGGCGATAATTTCACCGATACGACCGTCGATGACGACTTCGGTTTCAATCCCATCGGATCGGGATCGGCTCCCTTCAGCTCCACCTTCGCGCCGAGTTCCCCGTTGTCGGCATTCAACGGCGAAGATCCCAATGGAGTCTGGACGTTGACGGTCAGTGACAATCAACCCAGCGACACCGGCACGCTGAATAGCTGGTCGCTGAAGCTGACTCCGGCCCCTGACAACAATTCTCCAGCGGCAGCCGGCGTGCTGGCTGCGGGGCAATTCGGCCAGGGTTCAATCAACCCGATTGGCGACACCGACTACTGGACAACCGCTGGGGCGACCCCGACAAGTCTCGTCTATTCTTACATCGACACGAGTCATTCCACCAAGAACAAAGATTCCAAGCTGGTGGTCCTGGCCAATGACGGGACGACGACCATTGCCGCGGATGACAACAGCGGCCCCCCGGGGATTAGCATTGATGCGATCAACGGCTTGAACGACGCCTTCAATAAAGGGGGCGTCGATATCAACACCCTCGTCAATACCTTACTGACCGGTGTGACAATTGATCTGGGAGATCGCAACGACTCGGCCGATCTGAGCGCGTTCAATTCCGGGGTGACGATCTACGGCCGCACGGGAGACGACACGATCACCGGCAGCCAGGGCGATGACCTACTGGATCTAGGGGACGGATCCGATACCGCGATCGGCGGCGCGGGGCAGGATAACATCATTGGCGGGCCGGGTGATGATGTTATCACCGGCGGACCGGGCGACGACACATTGGACGGCGGCGATGGTGACGACACCTTCATCGCGAGTACCGATTTCTCATCCACAGACACGCTGACCGGCGGGGCCGGGAATGATCTGCTGCTCGTCCCTGGCGGCAATGCCAACGATATCTTTACGCTGACCATCACGCCCTTCGTGGTGACGATTGACGTCAACGGAACAGTCCAGACCTACAACACGGCCAATGATATCGAACAGCTCCACATCAGCGGCGGACTGGGAGTCGATCAGCTCATCATAAACGATGCGGGACTCGGGCCGAACGATTCCGTGTTGTATTTCAAGGGAGTTGATGGTCTGTCTGGCTTAATTCAGATCGGCTCGAATCTCATCCAGGTGACCTTCGACAACATCGAGCAAGTCACCCCGCTGAATGGGGAATTGACACGTGCCGACGGGACATCCCGACTGGTGCAATTCAATCCGGATCCATTCGAGATCAACGGCAGCGCGGACAGCGGCAACGTGCACAACGACAGCCGGGCCCTCGCCACGTTCCTGGGATCGGGAGCCACGATCAACGTCGATCCCACCATCGCGCCGGCGGGCGATGTCGACATCTACCAGTTCGTAGCCGCTGACACTGGGACCATGGATTTCCAGGTCTATTTTGAGGAAAACGTCGGCCTGCCGGGTGACGGGAACCTGGATATCCAGGTGCTCGACAACGCCGGCAATGTGATCGGCTCCAGCTTGTCGCTCGATGACAACGAACGAGTTCGCATTCCAGTCGTGCAGGGGCAGACCTACTTCCTGAAGGTCTTCGGCGCGACGGGGATTGAGCTCAACACGTACGAGATGAGCGTCGTCAACGTGCCCGCTCCGATCCCCGCCTCCATCGAATTGAATGATACGCAAACGACTCCCCCTTCGGTCGCCAACAGTGATACGGGCCGGTCGCAGTTTGACAACGTGACCTCGGACAACACGCCGACCATCTTGTTGAGGCTCACGGACGGCGGGTTGCTGAACGATCTTCCCGGCAACGGTGTTCCCGGGAACCCGCCGGATCACGTAATCCCGATTAACTTCAACCCAGCAACGACGGCAGTCACCGCAACCGCCGGATTCCGCGTGGCGATCTTCGATGAAACGAATACGCAGACTCCAGTCGCCACCGGATTCGCACAACCCGTTCCCGGCCAACCGGGAGTCTATAGTTTCACGTTCCCGACGGCCCTCAGCGATGGCAGTCACAATCTGACAGCTCGGGTTCAAATGATTGACCCGGCTACCCCCACACAAACAGGATTTGGTACTGCCAGCCTGCCGCTGGAGATCGTCGTGGACACGGCCGTACCGCCGACGGTGCAGACTGTCTTGAATCATCAGAATCTCGATCTCGATGCTGCCAGCGATACCGGTGTGACGGGCTATGCGGCGACCTTCGGAGATCGCATTACCAGCGACACCACTCCGACCTTTTTCGGTTCGGCGGAGGCCAATTCGATTGTCCGGTTGTACGCCAACAATTCCGGCGGCACGCCCGTGCTGATCGGTACCACGGTCGCGGCCCCGTTCGACGGAACGAACCAGGAAGGCCTATCGCCCAACATCGGCCGCTGGACTCTGACCTCGAACGTGGATCTCAATAGTCCGACGGCCGGATTTGCGAACGATGGATCACGGACGATTTCGGCCACGTTTGAAGATCTGGCCGGCAATGTCAGTGCCCCCGTGACCTTGACCATCTTTATCGATACCCAGGGACCGCAGGTCTCGAACGTCCAGATCACGAGTAGCCTGGGATACGACTTGTTTGATCCGAAACCGTCGGCCGGACCCACTCCGCGTACGGACAGTTTGACGATTTCGTTCCAGGATTTGGCCAACCGGGACATCGTCAACTTTGCGAGTAACCCGGCGCTGCTCGCAGCATTGGCGGCCGCGGCGGCCGAGCCTGGTCACTACGTCTTGCGTGGCGATGCCAGCGGGATCATTCCCATCCAGTCGGTCACGATCAATCTGTCGCCCAATGTGAACGGCGCTCCCGCAACGGCCACTGCCGTGCTGACCTTCGCCAATCCGTTGCCCGATGACCGCTTCACGTTGACGGTCGACGACAGCATCTTCGACACGGCCGGCAATCAATTGGATGGCGAATCAAACGCTGCGGAACCGCAGGAAACACAGAACTTTCCGAGCGGTGACGGAACCGCGGGCGGCAACTTTGTGGCCCGGTTCACCATCGACAGCCGACCGGAAATTGGATCGGTCGGCCAAGGTGGAGTCACGGTCGATATCAACGGCAACATGCACTTTGATCCGACGAATACCGACTTCGTCAATCGCGACCTGGCATTCGAATTTGGCCTGAGTACCGATCGCTTGTTTGCAGGCAAATTCACTCCGGCGAATGCGGTGACTCAAGACGGTTTTGATCGCATCGGCGGGTATGGACTGGTCAACGGCAAGTATCGCTGGCTGCTGGATTTCACGAACGATGGACGTCCCGATTACTCTGTCATCAGCGGTATCCAATTCAATGGAACGCCCATCTCGGGAAACTTCAATCCCGCTCATCCGGGTGCTGAAATCGGCCTGTTCGACGGGTCGCGGTGGTACTTCGATACGAACAACAATAACAACATCGATGCCGGCGACCAAACGTTTAGAGGGACCATGGTCGGAGTGCCGATCGTCGGTGACTTCGACGGCGATGGTCTAGTCGACATTGCCGTGCAGAATGCGAAGACCGACATCTTCTCGTTTGATTTGTCGTCGGCCGCAGATGGTACGCCCGGCGTGCTAGACGGCAACGCGGACTATACGATCCGTTTCGACAATCCCGGGGTTACTCAGTCGCAAACGCAACTGTTCCCCGGCGTTCTGGAACGTCCGTTTGCGGGTGACTTCAATCTCGATGGAATTACCGACATCGGCTTAATGGTCCCGAACCGTGACGGCGCCTCGCCCAGCGTTTCGACGGCGGAATACTACATCTTCCAATCGATCGCAGCCGCAGCCGTACCGGGCACTGCCGCCGCTCTGAATCATCAGTTCTCACCGACCCCATTGGGAGTTGACCTTTATGCCCAGTTCGGAACCAACGTGTCGGTACCGCTGGTGGGGAACTTCGACCCGCCAGTCAGTCCGACGGATGGCAACGACGACGAGACCGACGGCACCGAAATCATCAACCTCAATGGGGATGGCGATACGAAACCTGCCGTGACGATTACTGCGATCGACTCAACCGCAGCCGAAACGGGCACGGGAATCGATCCGAATACCGGCACGTTCCGCATCACGCGAACCGGTTCGACGGACGCACCGCTGAGCGTGGATCTGGTGCGGACCGGTACGGCCTCTATCAAGAGTCATGATTTCACGCTCTCTGTCAACGGAGAGAATTTCAACAGTTCATCGGTCGTGATTCCCGCGGGGCAGTCCTATGTCGATATTGTCGTGAATGCGCTCGACGACACGCGTGTTGAGCCGACAGAACTGGTGACCTTTGCCCTCTTGCCCCGCAGTCGGTACACCGTCGATCCGATCCAGTTGAATCGGCTGGCGACTGTCTCCATCAGCGACAACGAACCTCTCATTACGATCACTGCGATCGACAGTTCGGCCATCAAGCCACTCGGAGAAACGACCGCCGACACTGGAACCTTCCGAATATCCCGCTCGGGAGATCTTTCCACTGACGTCTCGGTCAAGTTCAGCCTGGGGGGAAGTGCCAATCGGAATGCCAACTACCGTTTGATGGTGAATGGCACCCTCTTGATTGGATCGACGGTGGTGATTCCCGCCGGTCAAGAATACGTCGATGTGGTTCTCTTGCCGCTGAGTGGTAAACGATCCGCGACCCCGAAATCGGCCTCGATGACTCTGGCGACCGGGCCGTTCTATCGTCTGAATCAGGCGAAGTCGTCACGCGGTGCGGTCATTCAGATTACAGATCGCAATTGAGTTGGCAGCCATGCACTTGCAATATCCCGGAGGGAAAAAAGTGAGTAGCCGGTGGTTAAGCGCAGCGACACCACCGGATTGTGTCCCACCAAATGTATTCGCCCCTGAAGGGGGCGTAGATCAACGTTTCTGCGACCCCTTCAGGGGCGAAATCCCAATTTTTTAACGGATTCCGGTGGTGTCGCTGCGCTCAACCACCGGCTACTCTCTGTGACCCCGTCCGGGGTCAATAAACTGCGTCAGGCCAATACAACGCGAAGACCTGTGCGGTCGAATTCGCGACTACAATTTCCCGAGACGAATTCACTCCTCTTGTTACTCTGCCAGATGCCGTGCGATTTCGCTGCTGACCGGTTTGGGGAAATAGACGTCGAATCGAAGCTGCGGGTCCGTTTTCCAGAATGCCACGGCAGCGCTCAAAATCTGGAGATATGCGGCGAGAGATACGCGGTTCCGCCGCATCGGCAATCCCGTGTGGATGATCACGATCTTGCGGCAATCCGGCAGCCACGAGAAGTCTCTCAGGCAATCTTCTAACGCATCGAAGTTGCATCCAAAGTAATCGGGAAACTTGAGTTCCCGGGCGAGACTCCGCAAGAGCATCGATTTCCGGTCGATCCCCTGCGGAATACGCGCGACATAGATGCCCGGTTCGTCAGGCACGACGAGATCGTCCGCGGATGTCGAGAAATAATGGAACCCGGATGGATCATCTGTAGGAGTCATGAATTGGTTCTCAGCCCCAAGGGGCTATGCCGTGCACAAATTTGGTCAGGGATTATTATCAGTGAAGTGCGGTCCAGATTCGCGATTCGGGTTGATGGGAGGGCGAGGGACCCAAAGGGTACCCCGCCGAGCCGCTTAGTCTGGCGAAGGCCGAAAGACGCTTGCGGTTCGGCAGGAGCCTCACCCTCCCATGACGTCGAAAATCCTTTACGACCTCACACTTCGAGAGCCAAATGACGGTTTGCGTGCTACGGAACAGCTATCTTCACCGCGATCTTCTTGAACGAACGATAATGGTCCGAGGTGTAAAACACCTCGCCCCCTTTACCCAAGATCAGCCGTTGAGGCCCCGGGCCGTGTTGGTCGGGAGTCGGCACGACATACTCGTGGTAATACCCCGCCGGTTTTCGAGCCAGACGTCCTTCGCGGTTCTGAAAGACTGTGCCGTCGTTGCGATGTTGATTCCGTTCTCCTTTTTCGATGCGATCGATCGTTGATTGAAGATCGATGGGGCCCTGGTAGATAACCCGCCCATCCTGGTTCTTCAGTGTGACCTGCTGAATCAGGGGAGAGCGCGAACGTTCGGTCAAATCAGGCGGCGGACGGGGTTTGGTTTGCGGATTGGTTCCGCGAACAGGATCGCCGGAACCGGCCTGGGGCGCTGGCGGATCGAACTCACCAGAGATCTCGGGCGTCTGGCCGCGAATTGGACGCGAGGTTTGAGCCACAGAACGCTCGGCTCCCGCATCGTTGGGGTCGGCGTTGGACTGTTTGACTATTGCCGCCGGACCGTGGTTTAGCTCAGCTCCCGGTTTGATCTCCGCCGGATCGTCTGATGTTATCGCAGGCGCCGCATTGGGTTGCTCCGCCGGTGGATTGGCGGTCTGCCACCAGCCATAGGTCAGACCAGTGGCCACGATCAGCCACACTCCCCAAGGCGGCAATCGATAATTATTGGGCCGTTCGCGACGCGGGCGGCTTTGAAAATTGCCTTGGCTGGGATCATCAGGTGGGGACATATTGGCGGCCTTTTCGCGTTGCCCGACTCTGAATGGTCGTTATTTGGACGCACAATCGTAACTGTGTAGCCACGTTCGCCAGAACGTGGGGCTTCTTGTGCGCGTCACCCACGCTCTGTCGAGCGTGGCTACGGTCGGCGAGAAAGCGTCACGGCGCGAACATTCGCCACCGCAATTTTGTCATGCACTCTGTTAAAACACGAGACGGCCAGCGAACATGAGTGTTTCACCTCCACCGACAGCACGGGTGGGGTTTTAGCGGTTGGTTCGATGGCTCCCGTTATTTCCCCGGAGTCGGCTCAACCATAGGTTTCCCGAGTCGTCGCAAATTTGAAGCCTTGTTTCAGGTTTCTGGGGCGACTAGACTAGAAGACTTGTAAGTAGGTGGGCTGACCCCGGAACCCTGCCACTGGTGGAGCGTTTCCACCCGTCGCCCGGTTCCGGTTTCGTTTTGTGACGCGTGGCCGTCAGGGCAGTTCGCGTCGAAGGAAAAGTTCCATGCGGCGGCACGTTCTCTCTGCGTTGGTCATGAACCAGCCAGGGGTGTTGGCTCACGTTTCTGGCATGTTGGCGTCTCGCGCGTACAACATCGAAAGTCTCGCGGTCGGGGCGACTGAAGACCCTCAGTTTTCCCGGATGTCGATTGTCGTCAATGGCGACGATCGCACCCTCGATCAGGTACGTAAGCAACTGGAAAAGATCGTGACCGTCGTCCACGTCTCCGATTTTGCCAAGCAAAACATCGTCGAGCGTGACTTGATGCTGATCAAGGTCAGCACTGCCGGCGGCAAACGCAGCGAAGTGAAGGAACTGGTTGATATTTTCCGCGCAAAGATCGTCGATGTCGGAACCGACCACTTGATGGCCGAAATTTCCGGTCAAGAACGCAAAATCGAGGCTTTCATCGATGCCATGCGACCGTTCGGGATCATCGAACTGGTCCGCACCGGCCGTGTCGCGCTGGTCCGCTCAGGTGCCCCCTCGCATCAAATTGAATACGACGAAGATCTCAGCGACGCTGAAAACCAAGTTCACGTCTAATTGAGATTTGACGGTCCTGAGTCGTCTTTATCCGCAGTTCGGGTTATTATCCGGCAGCGTAACTCAGGAACACCGCTCTATTTCGATGGAGCGGGTTGCTTTCCTTAATTTGAGATCTCGATACAATCGAGCCTTAAATTTCCGGTTCGGTATCAGTTTAGCGAAATGAAGTTGAAACAGATTCCACCTAAATGCCCTTCGTAAATCTTCGTGTCCTTTGTGACCTTCTGTAAAAAAAGAGATTTGAACAGAAGGTCACAAAGGACACGAAGAAATGCCAAGAAGGGGAAGAGGTAGATGTTCGTTACCGTTAATTGGCTAAAGAGATACCCGGCTTGAACTCCACAAATCAGTTTCCCGCTCACCCTTTTTTTCCATCAGACTGAGAATCGTTCATGGCTGCCAAGATTTACTACGACGATGACGCCGACCTGTCGCTGCTCAAGAATAAAGTGATTGCCATCATCGGCTACGGCAGTCAGGGGCACGCTCAAGCCCAGAACCTGCGCGACAGCGGCTGCAATGTCATCATCGGGCAGCGTCCCGGTGGTGCCAACTACGACTTGGCCATCAGCCATGGTTTCAAGCCGATGTCGGCCGCCGACGCCACCAAGGCCGCTGATCTGATCAACATCCTGGTGCCGGACGAACTCCAACGCGACTTGTTCGTGTCGGAAATCAAGCCGAATCTGCAAAAGGGTGACCTGTTGCTGTGCTCACACGGCTTCAACATCCACTTCGGCCAGGTTGTCCCCCCGGCCGGCGTTGATGCCGCGCTGGTCGCCCCCAAGGGCCCCGGCCATCTGGTTCGCAGCGAATACGAAAAAGGTGGCGGCGTCCCCAGCTTGATCGCTCTCTACCCCGGTGCTTCGGACGGCTCGCGTCAGTTGGCTCTGGCCTATGCCAAGGGCATTGGCGGAACCCGCGGTGGTGTGATCGAAACGACCATCGCTGAAGAAACCGAAACCGACTTGTTCGGCGAACAAGTGGTCCTCTGCGGCGGCGTCAGCGCCCTCGTGAAGGCCGCCTTCGAAGTTCTCGTCGAAGCCGGTTATCAGCCGGAAATGGCTTACTTCGAATGCATGCACGAGTTGAAGTTGATCGTTGACCTGTTCTACCAGGGCGGTCTCAACTACATGCGTTACAGCGTCTCGAACACCGCTGAATACGGCGACTACACCCGCGGCCCGCGGATTGTCACCGACCAGACCAAGCTCGAGATGAAGAAGATCCTCAAGGAAATCCAGAACGGCCAATTCGCCCGCGACTGGATTCTCGAGAACAAGGCCAACCAGGCCAGTTTTCAGGCCATTCGTCGCAACGAACGCACTCACCAACTGGAAACGGTTGGCAAGGAACTGCGTCGCATGATGACCTGGATCAAGGCCAAGGAATATTAATCGACCGACCAACGTTGCTGACTATGATCCTGCCGCTCATGGTTGAGCGGCAGATTGTTTCGCCCAGGATGTCCGAGAGTACTTGCAATGCCAGCCACCCAGAGCCCCTTGCGGTTTGAAGAGCTGCGTCCGAATGATCATGTTGAGATCACTCAGCGGATCAAGGTCGGTCTGAAGATTTGGTACAACAAAACGTCCGGCCGCGTGCAGCGGACCGAACGGCGCCGGAACGGTCTGCATGTGGACCGTAACGTCGACGACAAGGCGTTTCAGGATGTGATTCTGCTATTGAAGGACGGCACTCCCACCGAAGAAACGACCATTTCGATGGACGAATACACGGTACTGGAAAAATTGCCGAACTAAGACGTCAGTCTACAGTTGATAGTGTGAAGCCCGGTCTCATGGTGTTGAGGCCGGGTTTTTTGCTTTTGTTGAGCGTTTGCTGTGTCGCGGGACGGGTCTGGGGAAAGTCTAACGGCGAGACTACGGCGGAAGCCCCGCCATTCGCTCGATCATTCGCACATTTGACCGCGGCTGCTATAATTCAGGTCCCGCGAGCGCGACTCTCCCGGTAGAAGGCCAAAGTGGCTGTCTACGGGGTTTTTGTATTCAGTGGCAGGCTAACTCAGCGACGTCTGGGCCGTTCTGCTGCAGTGCCATTTAATTCAGGTGGTAACGAACTAAGACATGGCTCCACAGTACATTTTGCAGATTGAAGGCCTCACCCGCATGCACGACGAGCGTGTGGTGTTGAGCGACATCTGGTTATCGTTTTTCCCCGGTGCCAAAATCGGCGTCCTGGGTGGTAACGGTGCCGGAAAGAGTACGTTGCTGCGCATCATGGCCGGCGTCGACAAGGATTTCACAGGCACCGTCCGCCCAGCCAAGAACATCACCATTGGCTATTTCCAGCAAGAACCGCAACTGGATGGCGAGCTGACCGTCGACCAGTGCATTCAACAAGCTGTCGCTGCGGACCAGGCCATTCTGGACAAGTACAACGAGCTCAACATGAAGCTCGGCGAGGATCTGTCTCCCGAAGAGATGGAAGATGTGCTCGAACAGCAGGCCAAGTATCAGGACATGATCGACGCCGACAACTTGTGGGAGCTCGACCACACGTTGGAGCTGGCAATGGATGCGATGCGTCTGCCACCGGGTGATGCGCAGATCAAGATGTTGTCGGGCGGTGAAAAACGTCGAGTGGCCCTGTGCCAGTTGCTGCTGCAACACCCGGATATGTTATTGCTCGACGAACCGACCAACCATCTGGATGCAGAGTCGGTCGCCTGGCTGGAACACTTCCTGCACGAATTCAAGGGGACCGTCGTCGCAGTGACGCACGATCGGTATTTCCTCGATAACGTCGCTGGCTGGATCCTGGAATTGGATCGCGGCAAGGGGATGCCGTTCGAGGGGAATTATTCGTCTTGGCTCGAACAAAAGCATGCTCGACTGGCGATTGAAGAGAAGAAGGAATCCAAGCGCCAGAAGTATCTCAAACGCGAACTGGAATGGGTGCGGATGTCGCCGCAGGCCCAGGCGACCAAGAACAAGACGCGTCTGGCGAAGTACGAGCAATTGGCGTCGCAAGACTACGATGCCCGCGACGAAGCGGCTGATATTCAGATCCCAGTTGCCGCACCGCTGGGCGATGTAGTGGTCGTCACCGAGAATCTCTGCAAAGGATACGGGGACCGCCTGTTGATCGACAACCTGACCTTCCGCTTGCCTCCGGGCGGTATTGTGGGGGTGATCGGGCCGAACGGTGCGGGCAAGACGACGCTCTTCAAGATGATTATGGGATTGGAAAAACCGGATTCTGGCACGTTGCGTGTCGGTGAAACCGTGCAGATTTCGTACGTCGATCAAAGTCGCGATTCATTGGATCCGAACAAGACGGTGTACCAGGAGATCTCCGGCGGCGCCGACTACATGGAAGTCGGGCACGCTCGAATTCACGCTCGCAGCTATGCTCATCGCTTCAATTTCAAGGGCTCAGATCAGCAGAAGCTGGTCGGCGTTTGTTCCGGTGGAGAGCGAAATCGTATCCATCTCGCCAAGCTGTTGCGGTCCGGCGGCAACTTGCTGCTGCTGGACGAACCGACGAACGATCTCGACGTGGAAACTCTGCGATCGCTGGAAGAAGGACTGATGGATTACGGCGGCTGTGCCGTGGTCGTCAGCCATGATCGGTGGTTCCTGGATCGCATCTGTACTCACATTCTGGCCTTCGAAGGGGAAAGCCAGGTCGTGTGGTGCGAAGGGACCTACAAGACGTACGAAGCCCAGAGGAAACAGCGACTGGGCCACGATGCCGATCAACCGCATCGCGTCAAATACCGTCCATTGAATCGATCCTAGCGCTTTGCATTGACGAAGAGTTTTAGCCACGGATTGACACAGATGAAACACGGATTAAGACTGGACTGTCTGGTTCTCTGACCCAAGCTGACACCACTACGGTCAATGCCCGCGATTCACCAAGGCATAAGCTGACCCAATCCGTGTTTCATCCGTGTCAATCTGTGGCAAAGAATTCCTAAGCGGATCAGGCTCTGCCGGGGTCGCTCAAACAGGATTCAATATTTGATGGGCGTTGCAGAGACACAGGGTGCGACGTTGACGACGGTGGCTGACGTCACGTGTCCCGTCTGCGGTTGTACCTGCGACGACCTCAAATTGACATTAGATGGGGACCGCGTCGTCAGCACCGAACGCGCCTGCGGACTGGCTGAGCCTTGGTTTCGAGATCAATCGGCGGCACGGCCGGCGATTGCGGAACTTGACGGGCACAGTGCTCTGCTAAAAGACGCATTGGACCGAGCTGCCGAGATTCTGGCGGGCGCTGACGCTCCTTTGGTCTACGGTCTCTCTCGCAGTAGCACACCGGGGCAGCGGGCAGCGGTCCTGTTGGCCGATCATCTGGGAGCTGTGGTCGACACCACCGCTTCGATTTGTCACGGTCCGTCCATCATGGCCGTGCAGAAGGTCGGCGAATCGACTTGCACTCTCGGGGAAATTCGTAATCGAGCGGATTTGGTCATCTTCTGGGGCTGCAATCCCGCCGTCACTCATCCGCGGCATGCCGAACGCTATTCGGTATTCGCAACGGGCCGTTGGACGCCGCAAGGGCGAGCCGACCGCAAGGTGATCATGGTTGGGGATCAACGGTACGTTCGTAACTGGCGTTTGGATGCAGATGGCGCCCTTCCGGACCAGTTCATTTCGATTCACCCCAAGCGTGATTTCGAAGTGCTGACGGCGTTGAGATCGTTGCTGGCTGGAAAACCTCTCGCCAATGCCGAACGGATGTCGGAGACGCTGGGGGTTTCAGTCGACGTTCTGGCGGATCTCGCACAGCAGATGAAATCGTGCCGTTGCGGCATCGTGTTCTTCGGCCTGGGGCTCACCGAAACGAAACTCGATGCCATCACGGAGACCTCGGGACAAGGTCATCTGAATGTCGAGAATTTGTTGAAGCTGGTGGCCGAACTGAATGCGTTTACGCGTTTTCATGCCCGCCGGATGCGTATTCAGGGAGACGTGACGGGGGCCGACAGCGTCATGTGCTGGCAAACGGGTTATCCGTTCAGCGTCAGCATGTCGCGTGGCTATCCACGCTATAACCCGGGCGAATTCTCGGCGAACGAGGTTCTGGAACGGGGCGAGGCGGATGTGTGTCTACTGGTGGGGACGGAAACGGTTTCGTTTTTCTCACCGGCCGCCAGGCAGCATCTGGAGTCGATTCCCACGATTGTTCTGGACTATCCGGCGACGGTGACCGAACGGCTACCGACGGTGAAATTCACGACGGCAGTTTACGGGCTCCACGCTCCCGGCACCATTTACCGCATGGACGAAGTCCCGATCGGCCTGAGACCCGGACTGAAGACCGCGTATCCGACGGACGAAACGATTCTCAGAGAATTGCTGACTCGCATCGCCCCGCGCGCGGTGCGGGCATCCGATTTCGATTGACCCCACGCCCCTCGTAGCCGAAGTCGCCAAGACTTCGGGGACAGCCGCTGATCCGACCAGAACTCTGGGCGAGTTCTGCTGCAAAAAACTTCGGCGTGCCGAATTTACAGAGCTCGATACTGCGTATCCCTCGACGAAATTGTGTCTGTCGAGTATCCATATACATTGATCCAAGCCGTGAAGATGACGCACTCCAGAGACCTTGAATCCGTCTCACGGCCCTCGCACTCGCAGAAGGATGAGATTCATGAAGTGGAATGTGCTCGGTTTGATGGTATTTTTAGCGGCCTCGGCGGCGCAATGGGCGCCAGCCGCCGATCCCCTGGAATTGAAGAAAGGGGACCATATCGGCATCGTCGGCAACACGCTGGCCGAACGCATGCAGCATAGTGGTTGGCTGGAAACGTTGCTGTATGCAAAGTTTCCGCAGCAAGAATTGGTCTTCCGGAATATGGGCTATTCCGGCGACGAGATCGATGGTTTTCGTGATGGAAACAAGCGGCTCCGTTCGATGTCGTTCGGCTCGCACGACGAATGGCTGTCTGCCAATTCTCCGGTGCCCCAACCGCAGAAACTCAACAAAGACGCCCCGGTCAGTGCTAATCGTTTCGCGTTGACGAACACCAAAGCGGACGTGGTCTTCGCCTTCTACGGCTACAACGAATCGTTCGCGGGTGAATCGGGTGTATCGAAGTTCAAGCAAGACGTGGAAGCCTTCATCAAGCACACGTTGTCTCAAAAGTATAATGGCAAATCAGCACCCCAACTGGTGTTGTTTTCCCCCATCGCTCACGAATATATCGCCGATGCAAATCTGCAGAGCAAAGCGGCTGTCGCTGCCGCCAATGCTCGGCTG
Source organism: Planctomycetaceae bacterium (assembly GCA_028291605.1). Classification (GTDB taxonomy): domain Bacteria; phylum Planctomycetota; class Planctomycetia; order Planctomycetales; family Planctomycetaceae; genus JAKFVC01. The sequence goes on from JAQGHS010000750.1 coordinate 26,209, forward strand.
AAGATCTACGCGAGCGCCCTGGGTGAAGTTGCCAAGGCCAACAATGTTTTGTTCGTTGATCTGCTGGGGGCCAGCGAAAAGATCTTCAACGACGCGAAAAAACCTCACAACTACACGATCAATGGCATTCACCTCAATGAAAAAGGTGATCTGGCGGTGGCCGCAATCGCGATCGATTTGATCGCCAAGGGGCCCGCGACCGATCTGGCCGGCGAATGGTGGAACAAGCACCAGAAATTGCGGGCCGCGGTCAACGATAAGAACTGGTACTGGTACCAACGCTATCGTGCGACTGACGGTTATTCGACGTTCGGCGATCGGGCGTTTCTGAAGTTTGTCGGGGGCCAGTCGAACTATGAAGTCGTCCAGCGCGAACTCGAAGCACTCGACGTGCTGACCTCCAACCGCGATCCGGCGATTTGGGCGGCGGCTCAAGGCAAAGAACACAAGATCGTCGACAACAATCTGCCGGAATTCATCCCGGTCACCACCAACAAGCCCGGCCCGTTGCCCGGTGGCAAGCACTTGTTCCTCGGCGGTAAAGAAGCCATCGAACGCATGACCGTCCACAAGGGGATGAAGGTCGAACTGTTCGCCTCAGAAGAGCAGTTCCCCGAGCTCATTAACCCGGTGCAGATGGCGTTCGACACCAAGGGCCGACTGTGGGTCGCCACGTGGCCGACCTATCCCCACTGGAAGCCGACCGAAAAGATGAATGACGGTCTGCTGATCCTCGAAGATACGAACAACGACGGCCAATGCGATGTCGTCAAGACGTTCTGCGGCGACCTGCATAATCCGACCGGTTTTGAATTCTGGAACGGCGGCGTGATCGTGGCTCAGGGCCCCGACATTCTGTTCCTGAAGGATACCAACGGAGACGACAAGTACGACGTCAAAGAGCGGATCGTTCACGGTCTGGATACCGCCGATACGCACCATACCGCGAACAGCTTTGTGCTTGATCCGGGCGGAGCGATCTATTTCCAGGAAGGGACGTTCCACCACTCGCAGGTCGAATCACCCTGGGGACCGGTTCGCCGCGTCGCCAATGGTGCCGTCTTCCGTTACGAGCCGCGGGCTCAGAAGTTCGATGTTTATGTGTCGTTCGGATTTGCCAATCCGCATGGGCATGGTTTTGATCAATGGGGCCAGGACTTTGTCTATGACGGCACGGGATCTAATCCTTATCACGCCGCGTTGTTCTCGGGTGACATTGAATTCCCCAACAAACATGCCCGTCCGCCGCAGGTTTATGCTCAGCGGACGCGCCCGTGTCCTGGTGTCGAATTCCTCAGCAGTAGTCATTTCCCGGAAGAACTCCGCGGCAATCTGCTGGTGGGCAATGTCATCGGCTTCCAGGGCATCCTGCAGTACAAGATGGCTGATAAGTCCGCCAGTTTCAGTGCCACGGAAGTCGAACCGATTATTTACTCATCGGACCCCAACTTCCGCCCGGCCGATCTGGAGACTGCTCCGGACGGATCGATTTATTTCACCGACTGGCAGAACCCGATCATCGGCCACATGCAGCACAACCTGCGTGATCCCAGCCGCGATCGGATCCACGGCCGTGTCTATCGGGTGCGAGCTGAAGGTCGCGAGTTACTGAAGCCTACAAAAATTGCCGGCGAACCTGTCGCCACGCTGCTCAACTTGTTGAAGGAAAAAGACGACCGCGTCCGCTATCGGGCTCGCATCGAACTGTCGGGTCGTGATAGTGTCGAAGTGACCAAGGCTGCTCAGGCCTGGGTTGCGGCGCTCGATGCGAAGGACCCGGGTTACGAACACCACGCTCTGGAAGCATTGTGGTTGCATCAGAGCCACAACGTTGTGAATGAAGCGTTGTTGAAGAAGACGCTCCGGAGTCCTGACTTCCACGCTCGGGCCGCGGCGACGCGTGTCCTGTGCGGCTGGCGTGATCGAGTTGCCGACGTTCTCGAACTGCTGCGCGGCCAGGTCAACGACGAACATCCCCGCGTCCGCCTGGAAGCCGTTCGTACGCTGAGCTTCTTCACCGGAGCCCAAGCCGAAAAGGCTTTGGAAATTGCGGTGGAATCGCTGATTCATCCCCAGGATGAGTACCTGAAGGTGCAACTCGACGAAACCAACAAGACGTTGGATCGTCGCGTGAAGGCCTTGCCGAAGAAGTAAGTTCGAGCGTTGCTCGCAGTCCATTTCGATTTTCGGGCCCTCAGATTGGCGAATGTCGCCCAATCTGAGGGCTTTCTGTCTGCCGTGAATCCCGCCTGAATTTCTCGCCCTGACAAGATACCGTATAATCTGTCTTTGCAGATTGACCGTCTACTACTCACTCTCAAGTGTGCTGTTATGTCTCCGTTCGTCCGCATTTTCGCATCGCTTCTCATTGGTTGTCTGTTCGCGGGTTCCGCTTTGGCGGAAGATCCCCCCAGCGCGGTCGGTCCCTTGATGAAGTTGTTTCAAAGCGGTCGCTTGCCGGCGGATCGACAGGGAACTGTCGCCGAGATGATCTGCAATCGTGGCAACGAACACGATCTGCGGGTCGTGTTTGATCGCGTGGTCCAGCCCGATGGCTTTCCACCCGAACTGCGATTGAAAGCCATGAACTGGCTGGTGGATGCCGCGACGACTCGTAAGGTGAAGCCCACCGGAGATCTCTCCGCCATCGAAAAGCTGGTGAGCGCCAACGCACCGACGAAGAGTCCGGTGCTGCAACTCGCGGCGATCAAGCTGGCTGCGACGTGGAAGGTCCCGGCGATTTCGGACGAACTGCAGCATCTCGCCACCGATGCCAAGACTGATCCCGCATTGCAACGCGCAGCCATCGACGGTTTGGTCGCCATTGGCGATCCCGGCAGCGTCGACACAATTCGCAAGCTGGCGGGTCCCGGGCAGCCTCTGCCGGTGCGTCTGCAGGCGATCACCGGATTGGTAACCGCTGACTTGCACACTGCTGCCGCAATGGCCGCAGACGCCCTGGCAGGCTCGACCGCGAAGGATGATCCGAAAGCCGTGCTGGATGGATTCTTGAATCGCAAACAAGGCACGGAAGAACTGGCCGCTGCCTTGGAGAAGAAAACTCCGGCCGTCGACGTCGCCAAGCAATTGCTGCGATACATGTACTCCGTGGGCCGTAGTGACCCAGCTTTGTCGGATGTGCTCAGCAAGGCCGCCGGCATCGCTACCGATCCGACACCGCCAACCCCGGAACAAGTGGCCAAGTTGGTCGCAGAAGTCACCGCCAAAGGTAACGCCGCACGCGGTGAGCAGATCTTTCGTAAGGCCGACGTCAGTTGCATGAAGTGTCACAGTGTCAGCCGCGCGGGGGGCCAGGTCGGTCCCGAGTTGAGCGCTGTGGGTGGCTCGTCGCCCGTCGATTACATCGTGAATTCGATTTTGAACCCCAATCTGGCGGTCAAAGAGCAATACGTCACCAAGGTCTTCGTGCTGACCAATGGCATGGTGATGACCGGTGTCATCATAGACCGCGACGAAGTCCGAGTCCGCATCCGCGATGCTGCCGGCCAGACCGTCACCGTGCCGACCGCGGACATTGACGAAGAGGTCGAAGGCAAATCGCTCATGCCACAGGGGCTGACGAAATTCCTCACCCACGACGAATTGCTCGATCTCGCAAAATTTGTTTCGGAACTCGGAAAGCCCGGAGCCTACGGGATTCCCACAGTACCGACGATCCAACGCTGGAAGCTGCTGCAAAATCCGCCGCAGGAGCTGACGAGCGAAGTCCCCCACCTCGAACACATTCGTCAATTTGTTCTCGGCAGCCAACCGAACGATTGGATCTCAGTCTATGCTCGAGTAGCCGGTGTCCTGCCGCTTAACGAACTGCGCAAGGGCAGCGCGCCGACCGTATTGATCTTGCAGGGCGAACTGGAAGTGACCGCGGAGGGCAAAGTTGCGGTCAATCTGATTTCGACAGAGAAGACACACATTTGGGTTGATGCCGAAGCATTCGACACTCAGCGCAAGTTCGAAGTCTCACTGGCACCCGGACGGCACAAAATCACGATTCGGGTCGAAGTTTCCGATCGTGACGCCCCCGAGTTGAAATTGGAGCTGACCAAGCCGGAAGGGACGACGGTCCAGTTTGACGTTGTCGGTGGGGCGTAGGCGCCGTGGCAGACGCTGCCAGCGTCTGCGCGACACCGACGCTAGCAGCGTCGGCCACGGGGTCAGCGCAGTGTCTTGAGATACTTAACAAACTCGGTGTCTAGTTTCTTGAGGTCACTGAAGACGTCTTGGAACTCGGCGACCCGTTGATCGGGTGTCGGGAAATCGAGCGGTGCCTTGGCCGAGATGTGCGTCAAGTATTTGACGTAGTTGGCCACCTGCTTGCGGACGAGGAAGTACGTGAGAGCCCAGCTTTCGGCATAGGCGTCCTCAGCCGTGTCGGGGCTGGTCAGGCGAGCGTCGTTCCGGATCAGTGTTTCGATCGAATCGGTCGCTCGTCTGGCGGTTAAGAACTCCTTGAAGCGCCGGAGCCTGGCGCGATTGATCTGGCCGGCCGTTTTCCAACCCGTCTTGCTGCGGATGTCTGGAGTTTCGAAGTAGGTTGCCATCCCTTCCGTCAGCCACAGAGGATTGTCAGCCATGCGCGTATGCAGACCGCAGTTGAAGGCGATTTGATGGGTGGCCTCATGCACCATAGTCGCCACGTTATACAGGGCCGATTCCAGACGCTGCTCGATTTCGCCAGCGGTTCTGGCTGACTGGCCGTTCCCTGTCTGGGTGAGATCTCGCAGGACAATGCGATTCGTCGGAATGGAGAAATACCCTGGCACAGCGGCCACATCGGCTCCGGCATCCACGGTTGCGAATTCGGCAAACTGAGCCTGCTTCTGAAAGACTACGGCCACCAGCGGAAAGATGGGGTCGACCGTCTTGAATCCCTGCTTGGCCCAGTACGTACGGAAGGCCGTCGCCAGTCTTTCGAACAACCCCAGGCACCAATGGGCGTACGGTTCCGACGCATTGGTACAAAGTGCGTAACGTTCCGTGGAATAACTGACGAATCCTGGTCCAAACTCGTGTGTCACTTGCTTGCCTAATTCCGCCGCGGAAAGAGGCGCGAACGGAGACGTGGCCGGCCCCTTCTGCTGCAGCTTGTCGGGGGTGACCTGCCAGATCCGTCCATCGGTCCCCTGCAGCAACAAGCCTCCGTCCTGGGCCTCGACCAACACTTTGGCGGTCATCTCGCGGATCTTCTTCTGGCGGTCCTCAAACGTGAATTGCCCCGTGGCAAGTGCCGAATCTTCCGCCGCCAGATCCAATGGTCGAATGAGCAGCGAAGTGGCGGCAACTGCCAACCACTGGCGTCGATCGAGCTGGAATTCTGAAGGCGAGTCCAAAGTGAGATTTCCTGGGAGAGCAGCATCAGCCCCCGTGGCAGACGCTGCCAGCGTCTGTGTCAACCGATCGTATGCAAGAGTTGTCTCGTAGCCACACTCGCCAGAGCGTGGGAATCCGCGTTAATTCACCCACGTTCTGGCGAACGTGGCTACATAAAACGTAGTCGTGTGCGAGACAGAAGACGCCATGATAGAATTAGAGGCCTTGAGATTACTGGCAACCGATCGGCCGTTGAGATACGCATTGAGGAATGGAATGACCACGAATTTTCGCGATACTCTGGAAACCTTTGAAAACCAGTTTCCGGATCGCAACTATACCATTGAAACCATCTGTCCCGAATTCACGTCGCTGTGCCCCAAGACCGGCCAGCCCGACTTTGGAACGCTCACGATCAGTTATGTCCCCGATCGACTGTGCTTCGAATTGAAGTCGCTGAAGATGTATCTCCAGTTGTACCGCAACCACGGCTCATTCTACGAGCATGTCACCAATACCATTCTGGATGATCTGGTCGCGGTGACCAAGCCCAGAAGCATGAAAATCGTGGCCGCCTTTACGCCGCGCGGTGGGATTCGGACCAATGTCATTGCCGAATTTACTGCCACCAAGTGAGCCTTGAGCCCTCCGATTGAGTCGAAATGGACGAACCATTGCCACTCGATGTACCGCACGGAAATGGTTTGCCCTGGTGGGACGCCTGGGGCCTGCCATTTCAATTGCTGGTGATCGCAGGGGCGGGGTGGTTCCTGTACCGCTGGCTCCGCCCGCGTCCGGCCTTTCAGATTGACATTCAGAATCAGATCCCGCGGGTTGTCTGGGGACGAGTCCGCCCGGCTTTCCTATCCGAGTTGACTGACATGGTGCCGGGGCTGGATATCGCACGAGGCACGATCACTGGGCACAAAGACGCTCAGCGGATCGTATTAAAGTTCTCTCGCGAGTTTTCCCCGGCGGCTCAGCAGCAGGTTCGGAATGTCTGGTACGCGAGCTGAATTCGGGGCAGGCGAGATTCGACCGTAGCATGGGCACTGTTGCCCGTCTTTTGTTCAGAATCTCAATACAGACGGGCAAGAGTGCTCATCCTACGCGCAGCTCGGGAGTCGAAACAGACGTTGCGCATTGGCCGTGGTTAAGTCCGCGAATTCGTTGGAGGACAAGCCGCGGACACCTGCCAGGCAATCGGCCGTCAATGTCACGAATGCCGGTTCATTACGTTTGCCGCGATTGGGTGACGGGGCCAGGTACGGGCAATCGGTCTCGATCACAATCCGATCCGACGGGACCGCTGCCGCGACGGCTCGTAGGGCGTGATTGTTCTTGAACGTCACCATTCCGGCGAAGGAGATGTGCATCCCCAGTTCCCAGCAGGCTTGTGCGGTCTCCATCGTTCCCGTGAACGAGTGCATCACGCCATTGAGCGGGCCGTCCTTAGCCGCCTTACGAAGCTCAACGACAATGTCTTCGTCGGCATCGCGACAATGGACGACGAATGGCAGGCCGGTCTCTCTGGAGAGCTGCAGATGCCGGTGGAAGTACTCAATCTGGAGTTCGATCGGCACGGTCTTCCAATATCGATCGAGACCCGTCTCACCGATCCCGACCACACTCTTATCCTGCACCAGTTCGACGATCGTATCCCAGTCAGCAGGACGCGCCTCGTGGGCATAGTTGGGCTGGATGCCGACAACCGCCGACAATCGGGGATGGACCTGTGCCAGTTCGACCGCTCGGCGGCTGCTGTCGACGTTAAATCCAACCACGACGATGTGCTTCACTCCCGCTTCGAAGGCGCGCACGAGCACCTCGGAACGATCAGCTTCGAAAGCGTCTTCTTGAATATGGGCATGGGTATCAATCAACTCCATGAAGATACCCTTTTCAGATTCAATTTAAAGAAATGTGGACCGCATGGGAGACCAGGTTTCAATTCGCTCCTGGTGTCTAATGTGCCAATTAGGTGGCAGCCACTACCGGGGGCTGGGGAGCAGCCAGGACCCGAGCGGTATTTAAGATCTCTCGTTCGTTGTTCACGACCGTCTGCAGCAACGTGGTGTCAGGATACTTCTGAGCCGCAGCTTCAAATGCTTTCACGATGTTCGTTTGCGAAATGATTACCTGTTTGAGGAGATATTTCAACGAAACATAGTGCAGATCGGTAAACGAAGTCGAGTATCCACCGCAGTCAATCACCCAGCCCGATTCCAGCAGCGTGTCGGCCAGCAGCGTCTCGTCCTGCTTTTGCCTGGTCACGATGTCGCGGATGGCCGCCAGAGTTTCTCCCTGGTGGCTGTCTTCTGCGGTCCAAGGCGAACATTCTCCTAAATACTGCAGCAGACTGCGATGCAGGAGAACGAACAGCGAGTTCAGTTGTACGGAATCAATCGCGGCCATGTAGTAAATTCGCTTGCACTCAAAAGGTTCAGACAAGGCCAAGATTTCACGTCGGACAGTGTTACAGTCTCTGGCAGATTAACGTCGATCAGGGAAACAGCACAGACGCCACATCATGAGCCGTGGCACTTAATGGGGTTGCCCCCCACATACCGGTCAGCAGCACGAACACAGCCAGGCAGAATATATATAACCCCGCGGCGGAAGCGAACGGCAGCTTAACCCGGCGAGCATCGTCCTTCGGCGGAGCAATGAACATGAACTTCAGCACTCGCACATAGTAGAACAGGCTGAAGACGGTGTTCAGGCCCGCAATGGCCAGCACGCCCCACATGGCCCAATGATAATGCCCGGCCTGAAACAACGAGGAGAAGATCATGAACTTGCCGGTGAATCCACCAAACGGCGGCATCCCGATCAAGCTGAACATGCAGCAGGCCATCGTGAACGTCAACACGGGAGCTTGGGTCCACAGACCACCGAAATCGGTGATGTCTTCGCTGAACATCTCATTCCGGATGAACGCGGCCACCGCGAAGGCGCCGAGGTTCATGAACATGTAAACCCACAGGTAGAAGATCAGGCCTTCGACGGCTCGTGTGGCCAAGTCCCAGCGAACTTGCGGATCAGGGACATGCTTGGTCGCATTCAACAGGACCATCATCGCCCCGACCGCCATCAACATGTAACCCGCATGGGCGATCGTCGAATAGGCCAGCAAACGCTTGATGTTGTTCTGCGAATAGGCTGCCAGATTACCGAACGTCGCCGTCACTGCAGCGAGGACGGAAATTGCAATTCCCAGGTAGAAGTAGACCGGGACCATCAAACCGGACTGTTCCTGTGTGGTACCCACGAGAGCGAGGAGCACTCGGACGAGCAGGGCAAATGCCGCCCCCTTCGAAGCCACTGACAGGAAACCGGCAACTTCTGTCGAGGCACCTTCAAACGCATCCGGACCCCAGAAGTGGAACGGGAAGATCGACAGCTTGAATGCGAAACCGACGAGAATCATCACGATCGACAGCAGCAAGGTCAGCAACGTCGCGTCGAGCTTCAGCGGTAGATTGCCCATTACCATATTGAGGCGAACTGCCATTTCGGGGAAGCTGGCCGTGCCGAGCAATCCCGCCAGCAAACTGATGCCATAGAGCATGACGCCCGACGCACCAGCACCGTACACGACGTACTTGAAGGCCGCTTCGCTGCTGGTCCGACGACCTTTCAGGAAGCCGACCATCGCATAGCTGGGGACCGATGTCATTTCGATACCCAGGAAGACCATTAACAGATTGTTCGAGCTGACCATCAACAACATGCCCAGCGTCGAACCGAACAGCAGCGTGTAGAAGTCCGGCGCGTCATCACGGTCAGGCAGACCGGTCAGGCGGGTCAAATAGACTACCAATTGGAGGAACAGCAACAGGAAGACTTTGAAGAACACCGTGAAGGCATCGTAGACCAGCAGACCCGTGAACATCGTCTTGTGAACGGCATCTGACGCAGCGCCATCAAAATTCTTCAGTGCCAGGAACTGGACCACAGCGACCATCAAGGCCACCGTCGAACCCAGCAACGCGACCGACTGGCCGGAGAAGATTTTGTCCAAGTCGAGCAACCGGACAAACAGCAGGCCCAGAATCGTGGCGACCACGATCAGTTCCGGCAAGAACATCAGCAGTGATCCATCCGACAAGGTGGGCTGCTTACCGGACAGCACGCTTCCCAGATCGCCGAAGGGATTGGATCCCACGGTATCCTGCACTACGCGGCTGAGAAGTTCCGAAAAATTCATATCACACACCATGGGGAGCTGGCTGCATCCCCTAATGACTTTAATCGTACAACTGGAACTTGCTATTGGGTCGGTTGCGTGTCGCGACACTTCGCCGCACGCCCCGGAATCAACTATTTCTTCTCAACCGCTGCGGTCGTCGTCACGGGCTTCAACGAGGCTTGATACCCAGCATCCATCGTCGACACGAACTGCTCGGTTGAGGCCTTCATCTTGCTGAACAACGTATCGGGGAAAACTCCCAGGATGATCGCAAACACGAGCAACGTAATACCGACGAACGCTTCACGCTCGGTCAGCGGAGTAATCGCCTCAGGATGCGGCCCCTTGTATTCCGGCCCGAGGTACACACGCTGCACGGCCCACAAGATGTAGCCGGCAGTCAGGATCACACCCGAGGCCGCGACAATCGCCAGGACCGGGCTGTAGTTCCAGGAGCTCAGGACCACAAACACTTCACCGATGAATCCGCACAGACCGGGCAGACCCAGACCGGCGAAGAAGAGGCCAATCGCAAGGCCGCCATACAACGGCATCAAACCAATCAAGCCACCGAACTTGTTCAGATCGC
>JAQGHS010000766.1 GCA_028291605.1 Planctomycetaceae bacterium
CGCTGCTGCATCGTGCCGTCGGTGGTCGCCCGCTGGGGCAACGACCGGGCGGACTACGTCAGCGGACTCGATGAAGCCACGCAGAGCGTCACGCCACATCTGCGTGAGGCAAAACGCCGCGCTGAGCAAATGGAACTGATCTAAAGTGGAGCATCTTCGCCGAGCTTGTCTCCGTCTACGCTCCACGTAGATCAGGTCAATCGAGCATGCTCGGCGGCATCATTTCGAAGTAACCGATTTTTAACTGCCCACCTTCATCAACCAGCACGAACTTGAGATTCAAATACGGTAGCGATTCTTCAATCGTCGCTTTCGTCTCCTGATTCACCTGTCCGGACAAGATCTGTTCGGGCGTGACGTTGTCCAGATCCTGGGCGATGGCTTCGGCCCAAGTCCGACTCTTCTGGCAGGTCAATGCGCCGCGCAGGCTGGCCTTGCGAATATTGGCGGGAATGTCTGCCGGCATCGCACCAATCGCAAAGACCGCCGACAACTTGTCCCCCTGCCCTGACAGCACCTGCGCGTCGATTTCGAAGACCGAAATGTGCCGGATGGACTCTGGCACACCCAATTCGGCTTCGCTCTTTCCCATCCACTCGATGAATTGCTCGCGCGTCACGTTTTCGAGCGGGGTTCCAAACGAGGTCTCCGTCACGACGCTGGGAGTAAACTGCCCGGTCAACATCTTGGCCCTGGCATGCGTGCTGAGTTGATCGTAGGCCGCACCGTAGTTGCGCGCAGCGAGAGCAGTCAAGAAGGGTCGCGCTGGCTCCAGATAGGGGCGTTCGCCGGGCTCAGCGTCGGATGCCGCTGCCGTGAAGGGATCATTGGCGGGAGCACTGGGAGCAGTCGTCGCGGCTGCAGTTCCGGTGGCTCCTCCAGCAGGCTGTGGCTTCGAACCGCCACAGCCCGGGACAAAGATCAGCACAATTGATGCGACGATGAGCGAACAAACAGCATGGTGGTGCATGGGTCGACCTTGGATGTAAGAGCGTGCAAAACTCTGCATCTGAAACGTTCTGCGGCCTGATCGATCGCCCCTCTGTGCAGCGAGATACAGTCGCCGTATCAACGTAAAGACACCCAGCCCACCAAAGATATTCTAGGATGGGACGAAAGTCGGTACAAGCAAAACGACACGCGCTCCTGATCCGCGGTATGAGGCCAGCCGCTCGTCTTGCCCAGTTAAGACCAGCGGCCACGACGGAAATCATGTTCCATCATGGCCGCCGTGTTTGGCTACTGAAGTCTGATGATCATGCCATGGGCACGCCACCAAGGTCTTGTGCAATGTCTCCCAGACCGGTCCGGGTCTAGGTGACCTTCAGATTCACAGTGTAGTTGCTGCTCGCGGACGACACCCCCTTGAAGACCCGGATATAATAGGTTCCGGCGGCAAAATTCGAGAAGTTCAGGCTTTCCGATTGCGTGCCTGACTTGTTTGCTACGGAGCCGATCCGAGTACCACTACTATTCAAGATTTCGAAGTCGAGATCAGCGGACAGGCCAGTCAAATTGACTTGTCCACTCTTCGTGCTGGTCACCACAAACTTATAGTAATCGGACGTATCGCTGCCACTGATGTTGCCCGCGAAACTGATGTTGGCACCGGACGAAACCGTGCCAATATTGACCGCCTCGGTCCGGCTGTCATCGCCGAAGGTCAATTGCAGACGATAATTCGAGCTGGAAGAGGAAAGGCCCTTGAAGACGCGGACATAATAGGTGCCCGCGTTGAGTACCGCGGAGGGTGATTCCGAAGTTGATCCCGAGTTCGTGCCGGCGGTCATTCGATTACCACTGGAATTCAGAATCTCGACATCCACGTCGGCACTCAGGCCAGTCAGGGCGACCTTGACGTAATTATTGCCGGTCAGTGTGAACTTGAAGTAGTCGCTGATATCAGTCCCACCGACCGAACTGTTGATGGTCGTTGCGCTGGCCGTGCCAGTCCCGAACGAACCGAAATTGAACGCCGAGGAAAATGAGTCGTCACCAAAATTGAGGTTCAGCGAATAGTTGCTGACGGCACTCGAGACACCCTTATAGATCTTCACATAATACGTCCCCGATTGCAGCAAGCTGCTGACCAGTTCGCTGGAACTGCCGTTGTTCGTGCTGCTGCCGATTGCATGGCCGGTGCTGTCTTGCAATTGCAAGTCCAGGTCTTGGCTCAATCCCGTCAGGTTCACGTAAACCAAGTTACTTCCGGAGAGGGTAAACTTGTAATAGTCGATCGCATCGGACGTCGAGCCCACACTTCCTGTCTTGGTCGTTGTGGCCAAGGAAGAACTATATGCTCCTGCATTGATCGCCGTCGCCATCGTGTCGTTGCCATCTGCGGTCAAGACAATTCGGGGTTCCAGATCCTCGAGTGCCGCGAGTCGCCGCTGCGGAGTCCGGCGTGCCGTGCGGGGCTGGTTGAACAGCTTCTGCATCAGTCTGTTAATGCTCATTGTCAATTCTTTCGCGTGGGGTGAGAGTTTCTACCGATTCCGAGATCAAGGTGCAAAGCCAGTTACGGTAGAGCACAACGGGCGCGCAGTATCCCTGAGCCTGACATTGCAGAACTGAACGGAAAATGCCAGATGGGCACTGGTTCACACCGTTCATTTGCGAGTGCTGGTCATCGTGACCGCGTTTCACTATTGCACCCGTCAGAACCACTGTCAAGAGTCCTCATAGGGGGTAACCCTATGGAGGCGATTCTAATGATATGGCACGTTTCGCCGAGCATTTTACTAGACTTCACGTCTGATCTCGTCTCGTTACTAATTCGAGAATATGTTCGAAGGAACACAAGTGGCGAAAGGGAATCAGCCGTCTCGATGGCGATCATCGTGACGGCTGATTGACATTGATCAGTTCGACGAAAGCCATTGCTACAACAGGTTGCTGGCCAGTTCAGCGAGTTCGCTGCGTTCGCCTTTTTCCAGCGTGACGTGGGCAAATAGCGGCTGTCCCACCATGCGGTCGATGAGGTAACTGAGACCGTTGGAGAGGGAGTCCAGATACGGATGATCGATCTGCTGGATGTCCCCAGTGAAGACGATCTTGGTCCCTTCTCCCGCTCGCGTAATGATTGTCTTAATTTCATGCGGAGTGAGGTTCTGGGCCTCATCCACAATGAAGAAGACGCGTTGCAGGCTGCGGCCGCGGATATAGGCCAGCGGCGTGACTTCCAGATGATTGGCCGCCAGTAGATCCTGCACCTTGGAACCCCCGGTCAACTCGGCCAGTGGATGCCGCATCACGGCCATGTTGTCGTAGAGCGGCTGCATGTAGGGATCGAGCTTCGCGGCGATATCGCCGGGGAGAAAACCGAGATCCCGGTTGCTCAGAGGAACTGCCGGACGTGCCAGCAGGATCTGTCGATAGCGCGAGCGGCATTCCATCGCAGCCGCGAGGGCCAGCAGCGTCTTGCCAGAACCGGCCTTGCCTGTCAGCGTGACGAGTTTCAGTTCGTCATTCAGCAAGGCACGCATGGCAAACGATTGTTCCGAATTCCGCGGTGAGATCCCCGATGCCGACAACTTGTCGATGCGGATGAAGGCCTTCTCATTCGGATTGTAAGTGGCGAGGACTGATTTGGAGCCATTCCGCAGCACGAAGTTTTCGTTGGCCCTGGGTTGCGTGACACAGTCCAATTGAGCAGCGGGAACATGTCCCCCGTTGACGAAGAACTGATTCACGACTTCGGACTCCAGCCCCTCGATCAGCCGCTTGCCCGTATAGAGCTTGTCCATGCTCTCGACTTTGTCGGTGCTGTAGTCCTGAGCGGTCAGCCCAAAAGACTTGGCTTTCATCCGCAGATTGGTGTCCTTGGTCACCAGGATCACTGGTCGCGGGGCCTCTTGTTGTTGCAGCGTCAGGGCGACGCTCAAAATACGATGGTCGGGACAGTCCTCGAGAAATGCAGTCCTTAAACGTTGATCGCTGCTGGCTTCGAGAACCACGCGGATCGAACCCAGTCCGTCTCCGAGTGATGTTCCGGTGGTCGCGAGGACGTCGCCGGTGAGCTCATCCAGGCGGCGTAGAAACGCTCGAGCCTGAAAGTTGATGTCCTCGTTCCCTTTCTTGAAGTGGTCCAGTTCTTCCAGGACCGTAATAGGAACGGCAACGTCGTTCTCCTCAAAATTCCGCAGGCAGCCTGCATCATGCAGGATGACATTGGTATCGAGAACGAAGAGCTTGGAACCGACGTAAGACGCAGTTTCCCTCATTCCATCCTCCTTGATAGGCGACTTGATGCGGACTGCCGCGCCGAAATCCGACTCGGCAGAAGGATACTACCCTTAGCCTATCTCAGGGTCAACGGCGCACTCCGCAGATTGGGGGCGTCCGTCGTTTTCTTCGCACAAGATTCACGAGCCACACAATATATTATATGCATTAGTGGCACGGGGGTGGGGGAGAAAACACGCCCGTCGCAGCCCGAATGACGAAAGACTCGCCTGAGGGGTCGGGTCTGCGATTTTTCGAAATTGGCCGCGTTCGACTGGATATTCCCCAATCAGGCAACGCGTCGGCCAATTTCCAAAAATCGTGGCCCCGACCCCGGCACATTCAACTCGACTCAGGTGAGCCGGGTGCCGCGAGGTCAACGGATGAATTCTTTGCGGCGACGTTATTTGATGTCGATTACTCTTTGTGCTTTGGCGAACATGTGCGGCGACTTCGCACTTCTTTGTGTCCTTCGTGACCTTCTGTTCCAATCAGTTTTTAAACAGAAGGTCACAAAGGACACGAAGATTTGAAAGAACCCGGCACATGGCTTTGCGGAACCCATGTCAATTGTCATTCATTGGTCATACCCGCCTCGACATTCGTCATTTCCAGAACTGGCCCCGACTCGGGTTCCGCAAGCCTCTCCAGGTGTGCCATCAGAATCCGACGTACTTCCCTGGTCGTCTGAATCGCTTGGTGAACCTTGACGTGCTCGGCCGGCACGATCAGCTCCGACTGCACGCCATCCAGGTGCGCGCTGGCATACGACACGACGCCGTCGGTCTGGTCCTCGGCCTTGCAATGGATCCCGGCGACGGCCCCGTCCGTGGTCGGTAACACACCGATGATGGAATGGTAGGCCACATCGGCCGGCGGAGACCGGGACAGCAGGATCTTCAGGGCGCGCGAATCGGGCGCCAGCAGTTCCACGCTGGTCGGGACGTGCCCTCCCGGCAGATCGGGAATCTTGCGAATCATCTCGCGGGAAGCTTCGGCCAATGAGCTGCGCAAATGGACGACGCGATTCGCGATCTGGCCCGGCAGGCCGGGGCTGAGTGATGATCCATGGTGCGGAGTGGCAATGAAGACAACCCGCTTGACCGATTGTTGTCGCTCGAAAAAGAAGGCTCGCCGCAGTTCCGCTTTGACCTTGGGGCTGAGGTCCAGGCTGTCGAAGGGCTTCTCGCTGACGACTCGAAACAGATCTTCGCCCCCATCGATGGTCATCATCTTGCACAGCAACCCACCCATGCTGTGACCCAGCAGAACCGTCTCGTCGAACGCAGGATCCTTGTGGTCAGGATCCAGATCCTGCCGCAGCTTCACGAGCGATTCGCGGAAGTCGGCGGCCGACGTGGGGAACGGATCGCCCGTGGGATAGAAGTAGGACCAGAACTGATAGCGGTCGCGCAGTTTCGGATCGGCGAGCAAATCGTTAAACAACGGCGCCCAGGTGATCGGCGACGACGCCAGGCCATGGACGAAGATGACCGGAATCTTTCCCGGCTGATAGGGTTCCAACATACAAATGCCCGAATATTCCCGCACGCTTTCGGAGTGCAGGAAGCCGACATAGGCCAGCAGATCCAGTTGCGTTTGAGAAACGGTACTTGCCAGCGGCGTGGTGAAGTCTGCCGCCAGGCC
>JAQGHS010000801.1 GCA_028291605.1 Planctomycetaceae bacterium
GCAGGAATTTTCCCATCTTATCGTGAATGGCTCCGGTGAATGAACCGGCCATGTGACCGAACAGTTCGCTCTCCAGTAGAGAATCGGGCAATGATCCGCAGGCGACTTCCACGAACGGCTTGCCGCGGCGTGAGCTGAGTTGATGAATGGCGCGGGCGGTCATCGTCTTACCGGTACCACTTTCGCCGAGGATCAACACGGTGGCTCGCGTGTCGGACACGCTTTCCATCAAGTCGAACATCTTCTGCATGCGATAGTCGCGGCCAATGATATTGCCGAGACCGAAACGCTCGTTGAGTTGGGCCCGCAGTGTTTTATTTTCTTGAACGATCTGACGTTGCCCGAGGGCCCGTTCGATCGAAAAGTTCAGTTCGTCACAGATGATGGGCTTCGTCATGTAATCGAAGGCACCCAGTCGAATGGCTTCGACGGCGTTTTCGATGGTTCCGAACCCGGTGAGCAGAATGACGGCCGTTTCCGGCGTGTGCTGCTTCGCCCATTCCAGCAATTGGAAGCCGTCCTGATCGGGCAGATTGACGTCGCAGACGACGACGTCGAACGGGTACTCCTTCATCCGCTGCGTCGCATCGCGAGAATTCGAAGCGGTTTCGGTGCGATACCCCAGCCCACGCAGAAACTCTGCCATGGCGTCCAGGACATACTTGTCATCATCAACCAATAGCAGCGAACCGTTAATCATCTTGGCGTTCTCTCAAGACTTCTCTCATGCAGTTGCCGTAGCAAACAACACCGCGCACGAGTCAACCGTGGTGAATATCAGAAATTCGCGAGGTGCGGTGTGCGCAGAGGAAGTGCGCCATTGACACCCGACAATGAGACGTTTCATCCATGAAGACGTGATCATTACCGGCTGGGAGATTGTTTCGAAGAGGGTACGAAAACCTACGCCACAGGTTGCAGTTCGTCAACAATTTTTTCAGCATGATGCGGGAATCGGTCAAAAACAGGACCGCTGGCCCCGCCGCTATGTCGATTCGCATGGGATTTGGCGGCATGTTGCCAAAACGCAACGTACTGTGGATACGTTTTGCACGGTCTTGGTCTCATAGTCCTATTCAATTCATGGGACTTATGGGACGGATGGTCCTTATCGGACTAATGGGATCATTTCTGATCGGCGGCGGGCGATAACACAACCTTCAACCCGTCGACCTTGAAGTCGATCTTCAATGGCGAAAACAGCGTTTCAAACAGCTCTTCAGGGGGCACATCTTTCACGTCGATGGCCACCAGTTGATCGATGTCGATCCCGTGCCGTTTTAATTCGGCCCGGTCAAACACGAACTGAATCCCTGTGCTGGAGATTTTTTCCAGGATGGCAGACAGCGGGGCATCCTTCGCCTGGAATGTCAGGCGACGCTTCGACAGCGGGGTCGGTGCCTTGGGCCGGGGCTTGATCGCTGTCTCACTGGTCATCGTACGAATGAGTAGTTCGAGGGCCTCCAGTTGCTCCTGCGTTCCCTGGGCGACGAGTTCCTCCGCGGTCGATTCGGTCACGACCTGCGGCAGTTCATCCTGAATCGCGCGAGAGATTGCTTCGACCTTGGCGCGGGGCAGGGGCCATTTCTTCTCTATCGCGACCTTTTCGGGGATGGGAATCAGTTCCAGTGTCGTCCCGGTGGGGGCCAGACGAAATGTGAGGTCGTACTGGATCAGAATCAAGGTCAAGGCTTCGGCAAGCGAAATCGCCGGCAGATCGGTGGCCGACCACAAGTCGTGGGGCAGTCGCTCACCGTACTGAATCCGTAGATTCCGTTGTGCGGCAACCTTCTGGACGACCTCCAGAGGTGTGTCAAGATTCTGCCAGTTAAGAGGACGGCGTTCGGTCAACGACTTCCGTCGACTGGCCGAAAGCGTTGCCGCCACCTGTTGGACGTCCGTGTGGCGCAGGGCGATCAAGGTCCGCAATCGGCCGGCCGAGGCCATCGGGCCCAGGTACACCGTCTGGCTGGTAACGCTGACGCTACCCTGGGAAATCGCTGCCAGCCGTCCGAACGTTTCGCGCAGGGATGAGTCATTGGCTTCCAGGGAAAAAACGTGATTCGGGTCGAGGCGGCGGTCGAAGACGACTGGAATTCGCCGTTCTTCCGACAGCGATTGGGTCGCAAATCGCAGTTCCGCATTCTTCCACGTGGCAACCACAGGTTGATCGAGCGTCCATTCGTACTTGGTGCCACTCAACCAGGCGGGTGCCGGTTGTGTCTCATCCGCGGCCGCACTCAGCCCAGCGCAGAACAGCAACATCAACATGCAGCCCATGTGGCGCTCAACTTCTGATCTCAGGAATCATCCTGCGGATGAGGAATCAATTCGGTAAACCGAACAACCGTTCCAGGTTCCGCGGTCAGGAATCACGCTATGACCTGTGGAGCCTCCGGATGCCCATTTGTCTATTGATAGTAGCCCGGTTGCGGGCAGGAGTCGAGAGCGGGGCGCCTGGCAGTCGGCGTCACTGTTGCGCAGGGTGGCGGATGCGGCGCAAGGCGGAATTCTGACGCAATTCCGGCAACCCAGTGAACAATCGGGCCATGTTGATATTGTTATATGTCGCTGGCTCCGACGCGCAAGGCGATCTATCTTTGTGTCTTGATGCCTGAAATTAAATATATAATCCAAATTATGCATTAGATTACGTTTATGTTTTGGCTGGACGGAGGTCTCGGCGACGTGACTTACCGAAATATTTACTTAAGACGAATCAACGCTCTTGCGAACGGCGATACCGGTCCTAGAATTCGGCGGTACATCGTGTCAAAGCGGCCGTTCGAGCACGCTTCGGGTGTCGCGTATTTTATTATTTGTCAATTGGAAAGAAGGATTTCATGGTCCGTCCTACTCGTCGAGTCGGCTTTACGCTGATCGAACTGCTGGTCGTCATCGCGATTATTGCCGTGCTGATTGCACTTTTGCTGCCTGCTGTACAGCAAGCGCGCGAGGCCGCACGTCGCAGTCAGTGCAACAATAATCTGAAGCAAATGGGATTGGCGTTGCACAACTACCACGACGTTTACAACGCGTTGCCGTTTGGCGTCCGAAATGGGAATGGCTGGGGCATGTCGTTCTGGATTTCGATCCTGCCGTATATTGAACAGGCCCCCCTCTACAATCAGATTAACTGGAGCGCCGCCAACGGCACGGGATTCGTGAACAGCAATAATCAGAATTCGCCATTGTTCACCAACGTGACACTGCAAATGGGGATCTGTCCCTCCAGTCCCTTGCCCTCGTTGTTTGCTGGCGGTGGCGGCAATTATTTCATTGCCTCGTATGCAGGAATTTCAGGAGCCGCTCAAGGCCCCAACTGTTCGATTGAAACGGGCAGCTCAGGGATTGTTTCCAGTGGCGGTGCCATGATCCCGAATGGCAAGGTCAACTTCCGTGACTTTACCGATGGAACTTCTAACACGGCGCTGATCGGCGAGCAGTCCGATTGGGGCAAGGTCAGCGGCGTCAATACCGATATTCGCAGCGGGGCCGTGCATGCGACCTGGATGGGCTGCAGCCTGAATGGTTCACCTGGTAACAACGGCTGGACTGGTAATGACAATCGGACTCCGGCAATTACCACGTTTCGGTATCAAATCAATACCAAGGATATGACCACCGGACAGTACGGAAATATCTGGACTTCGGCGAACGGCGTGCTCAGTGATATGGGCTCGAACAAGCCGATTCAGTCGATTCATGCGGGTGGAGCGTTTGTCCTGATGGGCGACGGTCATACCAAGTTCATGTCGGCATCGGTTGATTTCAACACGATTGCGACCCCCGTAATGCTGAAGTCCGATGGAATGGTACTCGGTGACTTCTAATTCCAGCAGTCATTGCTGATTGACGCACACTGCAGCACGGGAGGATTTCTTCCCGTGCTTTTTGATTTCGTTCCGTCTCGGACGGGACACGCCGATAATTGCTGCTGATCAGGTCGCTTGCCTGGGCAGCCAAAGTAAAAGTAACAGACTATTCGCGCTCGAAGGGGAGATGAATTGTGAATTTGAGTTCTATGACGTTGGCAGGAGCATCGGCCCTGGGCTTGATGCTGATGACATTGACGGGTTGTGGTGGCGGCGTGGATCCGAAAGCTCCCAAGGCCGCGATTACCGGTGGTGTGCATGGTAAAGTGACCCACGCTGGACAACCCGTGACTGAGGGGCAGGTGATCTTCACGAATCTGACATTGAAGACAGATGTCGTCGGTGATCTGGCGGCGGAAGGGGCTTACTCGGCCACGAATCTGCCGGAAGGCAACTATTCTGTCCGCGTTGCTCCGAAGCCGGTCGTCCCAGCCATGGTGGCCAATGCCCCGCCTGTGACGCCGGCTGATCCGGCGAACATCCCCAAGAAATACCGTGTGGCTCAAACAAGTGGCCTGACGACGGCGATCAAGAAGGGTGATAACACTTTCGATATCAAGGTCGACTAGGGCTTACACCAGGTCTGAATTCCCCAGTGCGGTTACCGATCGACACATTGGGCAATCTGCCGCGCGAGGCTTAACCTCGTTGCGGCATTTTTTATGATGTGCGAAAGCGATAGCAGATGGGCTCGTGGTGGGGGACTTCTAGTTTCGGCACATCGCTCGCCGGACGATTGGTGAAGATCATCTGTATTGCCTGAAACATCCTCAGCGCGCCGACAGCGCCGGGGATGTTTTCGTATGATTGGTTTGATGGCAGTGACGAGTCTGGACTTCCGCAGCTGCGTTTCTGCGGAATAGGTCGCTGACTTGGATTTAGAAGGAACAGGATTATGTGGACGCGAATTTGTGCCGTATTTTTGGCCTCATTGATGTGCATGTTGACTTGCGGGCTCGCGGAAGACGGTCAGGTTTCTGCAGCACGCCAGAAGGATTTGCGAGTCGGCAGCTTGCAGGTTGCCAAGGTCTTGTATTTGGGAAACAGCATCACCCTGCATGGCCCGGCGCCGAAGATCGGCTGGACATTGAATTGCGGAATGGCCGCCTCCGCTCCGGAGAAAGACTATGTCCATCTGCTGACCGCCAGAATCGCCAAAGCCGCCGGAGGCGAGCCCCAAATCATGGTCAAGAATATTGCTGATTTCGAGCGCCAGTTTGAAACTTATGATCTGGAAGCAGGACTGAAGGACGAGTTAGCATTTGAGCCCAATCTGGTCATTGTGGCAATCGGCGAAAACGTCTCGGCCCTGGCCTCGGATCAGGCTAAAGCGAAATACCAGGCGGGGTTTGCCAGGTTGCTGGACACATTAAAGAAACATGGGAATCCCGTGATCGTGGTTCGCAGTTCATTTTGGGCTGATCCTGCCAAGGACGATGGGATGGAGCGGGCGTCGGCTGACGCGAAAGCGGTCTTTTTGAAGATTGGCGAACTCGGCAGAGATCGCGCCAATTTTGCGACCTCTGAACGTAAGTTCGAAAACGCCGCGGTTGGGAACCACCCTGGTGATAAAGGCATGCAGGCGATTGCTGACACTTTGTGGACAGCGATTGAGAAACGAGCGGCGGCCCAGCCTTAGTCTGTACCTGACCAATGCTCGCGAGATGGGGGCACCCCGAAGGCATTCCAATCGCAGGGTGGCTTGACGCGACTCCTTTCAGCGTGCGACACTGGAAGTTCGGGAATTCCGGGGGATGAACTCTGCATTTCCCTGCCATTTCGTCGAACCTGACAGCACATCATTCAGACCAAGGACTGCGTCCACCATGCAGGCGACACAAGCCGTGGGCATCGATCTGGGAACTACCTACTCGTGCATCGCTGCGCTCAACGAGCACGGGGAACCCATTTCCGTCCCGAATCCGGAAGGCGAGCTGTCGACACCGTCTGTCGTATTCTTTGATCAGGGTGAGGAAGTCGTGGGGGTCGAGGCGCTGCGTAACGCGGTCGCCAGGCCTGAACGTGTCGTCCAGAACGCCAAGCGCTACATGGGCGATCCGAAGAAGAAATGGACGATTGGCAATAAAAGCTATTCGCCGACCGATATCTCGGGAATCATCCTGCGGCAGTTGATTTCGAATGCGGAAAAACAGTTCGGCAAGATCACCCAGGCGGTGATTACCGTGCCGGCGCAGTTCAGTGATGCCCAGCGAGCCGCGACGGCCGACGCCGGTCGCAAGGCGGGGCTGAAGCAGATTGACATCATCAACGAACCGGTCGCTGCGGCGCTGTGCTATGTGCTGGGAACCGAAGGGATCTGGTTCACCGAACTGGCCAACGAACAGACGATTCTCGTTTACGACCTGGGCGGCGGTACGTTTGACCTGTCGCTGGTGCGGTACAAGCAGGATGAAGTTCGCGTCGTGGCCAGCACGGGTGACTTGCACCTGGGTGGTATCGACTTCAACCAGACGTTGCTTGATGACACGGCTGAACGATTCACCAAGGATTTTGCTTCGGATCCGCGCGACAACCCGGAAAGCCTGCAGTATCTGTCGTGGGAGGTCGAGCAGACCAAGCGCAGCCTGACCGTCCGTCCGCGAGCCACCATCAACGTGCAGCATGCCGGGCACCGTAAGTCGTACCAGGTCGAGCAAGCGAAGTTCAACGAGTTGACCGCGCCGCTGGTCCAACGGACGGAAGACATCACCAAGCAACTGCTGAAAGAGAACAAACTCGGCTGGGCGCGAGTCGATGTGGTGTTGATGACGGGCGGCTCGTCCCGCATGCCGATGATCCAGGGGATGTTGAAGCGGCTGAGCGGCCGGACGATTAATACTTCGTTATCTCCCGACCAGTCGATTGCTCACGGGGCCACGTACTACGCCGGTATGTTGCTCAGCAAGAGCGAGTTCGTGAAGTCGATCTTGTCGGTGGAAGTCGCCGCCAAGCTGAAAAAGGTCCAGCAAAAGAGCGTCACGGCGCGTGGTCTGGGGATCTTGATTCGCGACGTCAAAACGAATTCCCGCGTCCCGCACTACTTAATCCAGCCCAACACGCCGCTCCCCGCGTCGGCGACTCAGACGTTTGGCACCGTGATCGAAAACCAGAAGCGGGTGCATCTGCATATCGTCGAAAGTGGAGCCCGGCCGGAGTTGCCGTACGTCCAGTTGGGGAATTGCGTGATCGAGGATCTGCCCAAGAATCTGAAGCGGGATTCGGAAATCGCCGTGACGATCCGTTATGACGAAAGTGCCCGGGTCCATGTGTCGGCGAAAGACGTGACCAGCGGGAAGGAAGCGACTACGGAGCTGATTCGCACTGAGAATCTGCGGCCTCAGGAAATCGCGAATGACGATGACGACGACGATTTGCGGATTGAGCTGGGCAACGAGCAGGTCCATAACGCGGCCGAGCAGACGATGATTCAGAAGTCGCGTCCGCTGATCAACTCGAAACCGTCGATTAAGCCAGTGGAATCGCCGCAGAGGCCCGTTCCCAGACCCGGTTCGAGCTCAAAGTCGCCTTCCAGAGAACTCGATCTCGATAATCTCGATATTCCCGTTGCGCTGTGTAATAAATGCGGTGAGGTGTTGAACGCCCGGGGAATCTGCCCCGATTGTGGACCCAGTGCGCCCGCGAAGCGACCGGCGTCCCAGCCGGCCCCCGTCGCATCGAAACCCGTCGCCAAGCCCGCAGCGCCCCCCAGTCGACCCGCCTCGGTACCACCGTCCAGGCCGGTTGCTTCCAGTGGTAAACCGGGGGCTCCCAAGCCGATGGACGATGACGACATCATCGATCTGTTCAATGAATCGCCGACGGAATCGTTTGAAGTTCGCAAACCGGCAGCCAAGCCGATCCCGAAACCAGCACCAAAACCAGCCCCCCGTCCCGTCCCGCCACCCACCTCGGGTTCCCGCCCGACCGTGAAGCCACCTCCCCCGCCGCAGCCGAGAAAACGGCCGGAGCAGGACAGTTAGCTGGAGATAGCGATCATTTCTTGCGAATGACGCCTTCAGGCGCAGATTGGCCGTGAAATTGGCTTGGAGTCCAAAATGGAATTCCTCGGACTTCTTCCACAATCAATTGAGCGATTGCCATTCCCACACGAAGTAATATGGGTGCTGGTCCCAAATTAATCAATTCGAATGTGATTCGGCCATTAAAACCGGGATGGATCGTAGGGGCAGTGAAATGAACAAGAAGCCCTAAGCGAGCAAGGCTGCTGCGACCTTCGACTCGCGCTCCTAAGCACCTGTCACCCACGTCTGGTATGGGAAGGGAGATTTCTTCTCGCGTTGTTGCGAGAATGAAAACATTACGATCCAGCAGATAGGGTTGATCTTCAGTAATCGTGATTTGTTTGGAATTTCGGCGTTGAAAATCAGCCTGATTACCAGCGTCTGATGGATCGCAAACGTATTTTCCGCCGATGGGGATCGCGATCGAATCGTGCAGCAAGAGATTCACAGTATGTGAATCGTAGGGGCTTTTTTGGGAGCCCTGAGCAGTCCTTGGAAGTGGCTCAGGTGTGATCTTAAGCCGACCCTCATCAAGTGCTTGGTGCATCTCACGATTCGAAAGTAGCATTTGATCCTCATGCCTCTTGAAGTTGTGTCGTGGGGGTCAACTGACTGCTTCCCACTCGAACCACATATCCCATTTCGAAAGACTCGCGAGGCAATCGGATCCAAAAGTAGCCATTTTCTTCACCCAACCGACTGACAAGAATTCTGCCAGGTACAAGATCCCAACCCGTCGGGTTTTGGGAAACTTCGACAAACTCTGTTGGCGCGAATAACGTGAATTTCAATCCGTCGAAGGTCTGGCCTTCGATCATGTATTCCGCACCCATCTGTCCTTTACCAACACGGCAGGCAAGCCAGTTTTCCATTGTTCTTCCCTCACCTGAATAGCGCGTGAAACCACAAGAGTGAGAAAAATCCACTCTTTCAATATTATCGCTTTTCAGGCGGGCCGAGCATAATTCATTCAGCTCGGTTGGATTTTCGTTCGGGGACTACTCTTCCAAACCATTGCATCGCCTATCCTCGTACTCATAACCTATATCCGTGAACACGTCAACGTTCTCGGTTATGATTACAATCGGTTAATTTGACACAATTGCGCAAATTGGAATTGCTGTTACGGCTGGGTAGTCCGGAGTACTCTCCCTTTCCACAATCTGGCTGAGCGAATACACTTTCAGCATCCACGCGAAATGTGCTGGGCGCAGTTTGAGGTACGCGCCGCGAGGTCTCAAACGAGGTCTGCCGAGTGCTGATCGAGAAGTGTCTTGAATTGAATTGAAAACCCTTCGACCTATGGTGAAGTGGGCGACACCGTCCCTCTGGGCAGTGCCACGACTGTGTCAGTCGTGAAGAGCCGGAGCGGTGAATACAGTTTTTAGGCTGGAGAGTATCCAACACATGCAACGCGAACATACCGTGACCCCCGCGGTGGATGTCGATCCTGGTGAAACTCAAGAGTGGCTCGATTCCCTGGAGGACGTGCTGCGCCGTCTCGGCCCGGCCCGCGTCAACCAATTGATCACGGCCCTGCAAGAGAAGGCCTACCGCGAAGGGGTGACCATGCCCTTCTCGGCCAATACCCCGTACATCAACACCATCCCCGTCGACCAGCAGCCGCATTACCCGGGTGATCATGAGCTCGAATGGCGCATCCGCAGTGCGGTCCGCTGGAATGCCATGGCGATGGTCGCCCGCATCAATAATAAGATGACGTACGGACCCGTCGGCGGACATATTTCGACGTTTGCTTCGTCCGCAACATTGTATGAAGTGGGATTTAACCATTTCTTCAATGCCCCCACTGATACGCATTCCGGCGACTTCGTTTACTTCCAAGGTCATGCTTCGCCCGGCATGTATTCGCGAGCGTTTCTGGAAGGCCGTCTCAGTGAAGCCAAGCTCAACAACTTCCGTCAGGAATTGGCTCCCGGCGGCGGCCTGAGTTCGTATCCGCATCCGTGGCTGATGCCCGACTTCTGGCAGTTCCCGACAGTCTCGATGGGACTCGGTCCGATCGGTGCGATTTACCATGCCCGCTTCTTGCGCTACATGCACAACCGTGGCATCAAGGACACTTCCAAATCGAAGGTCTGGGCATTCCTGGGTGATGGCGAGTGTGACGAACCCGAATCCCTCGGCGCGATCACATTAGGCTCGCGTGAAAAGCTCGATAATTTGATCTTCGTAATCAACTGCAATCTGCAGCGTCTCGACGGTCCAGTGCGCGGTAACGGCAAGATTATTCAAGAACTCGAAGCGGCGTTCCGCGGTGCGGGGTGGAATGTCATTAAGGTCGTGTGGGGTAGCGACTGGGATCCGCTCTTGGCGAAGGACCCGAACGGAGCACTGGTGCGACGGATGGGGGAAGTCAACGACGGGACGTATCAAAAGTACGTCACCACGGATGGCGCTTATATTCGCGAGAACTTCTTCGGCGTGGATCCAGAGTTGCAACAGTTGGTCGAACATATCTCGGATGATCAGCTCAAAAAGCTGCGCCGCGGTGGGCATGATCCGGAAAAGGTCTACGCGGCATATAAGGCGGCCGTGGAATTCAAGGGTGCTCCGACCGTCATCCTCGCCAAGACAATTAAGGGTTACGGCCTGGGTGAAAGTGGTGAGGGCCGCAATAACGCCCATAACGAGAAAAAGCGGAGCGACGTGGAATTCCGGGAGTTCCGTTCGCGATTCGGCATTCCGATTTCCGACGAGGACGTGGCCGAGGCACCGTTCTACAAGTTCCCCGAAGGCAGCCCGGAGCATACGTATCTGCACGAGCGTCGGAAAAAGTTGGGCGGTTATTTGCCATCGCGGCGGACGACCTATCCCCGACTGCCGGCTCCCCCTGTTGAAACCTTGCTCGATGCTACGAAAAAGGTCACGCACGGGTCGACGACGAAAGCGTTGTTGTACTGTATGAACGCGCTGCTCAAGGATAAGCAGATCGGCAAATTCGTCGTGCCAATTATTCCCGATGAGGCCCGGACATTCGGATTCGAGGGTCTCTTCAGTTCGTATGGAATCTATGCCCAATTCGGCCAGCAATACGAGCCGGTCGACAAGAGCATCGAGGGAACCCTGATGTACTATCGCGAAGCACGCGATGGTCAAGTGCTCGAAGAAGGCATTAACGAAGCGGGCTCAATGGCCTCCTTCGTCGCCGCCGGAACGGCTCATGCCAATCATGGCGTGCCGATGATTCCGATTTATGTCTACTACTCGATGTTCGGGTTCCAACGTGTTGGCGATCAGATTTGGCTCGCCGCTGATTCCCGCTGCAAGGGGTTCCTGATCGGCGGTACTGCCGGTCGGACCACACTGAATGGCGAGGGGTTGCAGCACGAAGATGGACACAGCCATCTGGCTGCGGCAACCGTGCCAAATATCGTGGCGTACGATCCGGCATTTGGCTATGAACTTGCTGTGATCATGCAAGACGGAATTCGCCGGATGTATCAGGAAGACGAAGCTGTCTTCTATTACATCACGACTTACAACGACGACTACGACATGGCTCAGATGCCTCAGCGTGACGGTGTCGTTGAAGGCATTCGCAAGGGAATGTACAAGTTCTCCAGCCGCGATGTGGAAGGTTCGAAGGTTGGGGCGCGGCCGCAGTTGTTTGGTAGCGGTCCGATTCTGCGGCATGTGGTCAAGGCTCAGGAAGTCCTGGCCGAGAAGTATGGCGTTTCGAGCGACGTCTGGAGCATCACCAGTTACAAGGAACTGCGCCGCGAGGGGTTGGAATCCGAACGCTGGAATTTGATGCATCCGGAAGAGCCCGAGAAGACCTGCTTCGTGCAGACCGAGTTGGCCAAAGAAGCTGGTCCATTCATTGCATCCAGTGACTATATGCGACTGGTTCCCGAGCAGATTGCTCAGTGGATTCCAGGCCGTTACATCGTCTTGGGGACCGATGGATTTGGCCGCAGCGACAGCCGCGAAGCCTTGCGTCGGCACTTCGAGATCGATACCGAACACGTCGTCTATGCGACGCTGGTCGGGTTGCTCCGCGATGGCAAGATTGACGCCGCCGTCGTGAAGCAGGCGACTCAAGATTTGAAGATCGAC
>JAQGHS010000816.1 GCA_028291605.1 Planctomycetaceae bacterium
CGGCAACCGCTTTGCCCAAGATCTGGATATCATTGGAAGTAATTGGCTTCGTCTTGCCGTTGGCCTCTAAGCTGATCTGGTTCGCAGCTTTGTGGTACACACGCAGCACCGGAGACGAACCATCAACCAAGGCCAAAACGATGTCACCGTTGCGAGCCGTCTTACTGGGTGCCAGGATGACAGTATCTCCGTCAGCCACGTGAACGTCGGCCAGAACGTCCCCTGTCGCGGTGATGGCAAAGTTATCGCTGTCTTCAAACAGGGGAGCGAAGTCCGACTGCTCTCCCTCGTCCAAGACATCCAGCGGATTTGTACCTGTGAGGCGACCGGCACTTGCCAAAGCTGAACGGGAGATCGGCTGGTTGGCGAGCTGAATGGCACGGGCCATGTGAGGCTCGCGGATAATCAAGCCCTTCTTTTCGAGGGCCTTGAGGTGGCACATCACGCCATTCGGGGAACTGATCCCGAACTGATTCCCGATCTCGCGGACGGTCGGGCCGTAGCCTCGCACCAAGATCTTTTCCTTCAAGAACTCAAAGATTTCATCTTGTCGAGAGGTCAGGATCGGTTTCGACTTCATTGGGGAGAGTTTCTTTCCATGGAAGGGATTGAATAAGGGGCAGGTTGAATCCAACGCGAGCACAGGAACAATAGCGAAGGTACCATGTCTTCTCAATCATGCCTCACTCCGGCAACTCCCATCTTGCTGGCATACCTATATTCAGAACGGCGAAATCATGCGTCGCTGGGCGAGACCAAGGCACTCTAGATCGCACCAGATGCAACACTGACTTTCCGCTGGAAGCCATGGCAACGAAGTTCATCCGAATGCCGCGTGCAGGAGCGTTCCTCGCAAAATGGTCCTACACCCGCAAATTTCCGCGAACGTTTTTAAGCGCACGCGCATCTATACTTCAACGGCGGTGACGTACATCGTCGCCGACCGGATTCAGGAAGTATCAAACTCACAGGTCTTGCGGATCATGATCTTTTCAAGGCTGATGCTCGATAGCGATCGCAGCGGTACGGGTTGGTTTGCCAAACGGGCGAATCTGCTCGCCACGCAACCGGTGCGTCCCCAGTTACGGCTTCAGATAGCCGGTAATTCCAGAAGTACAGGTTTGCGCAGCGGAGAATCCCCATATCCCCTGCGCACGTGACATCGGCCTAAAAGCCATCCGCAAGCTGTCAAAAAGCCCGGTGCCACGCAAAGGACACCGGGCTTTCTCGTTTTCCGCCCGTCGCGGAAATGCAAATCCCTGATGGGCTGGTAGCTGAGACGGTTTAGCGCCTGGCTGAAGACCAGGAGAGAAGGATTCGAGCGCCTTCCAGCCCACATCCACAATCGTTCCGGTCAGTTCCGGACCACGGAGATTGTGCGCATACAGATATGGCCCGTTCGACTTCTGGTGAGGTTGCCAGCCTTTCAAGCTGGCCAGGTTGGGTTCGAATCCCACACGGGTCATTTGGTGACGGCAGAGCGTAGCGAAGTCTGGCATCGCGCCTGGCTGGGGGCCAGGAGATCGTTGGTTCGAATCCAATCGCTCTGACTGAGAAACGGGATGTAGGGGAGCGGCACCCCACGTGGCTTGGGACCACGGGACCGTCGGTTCGAGTCCGGCCATCCCGACTGCGCTTGGTGGAGTAACGGAAGCACGTCGTTCTGATACGGCGACAGCGGTGGTTCAACTCCACCCCAAGCGATTCAACAAGGAGCTCGTCATGCAACAGATCCTGTCAAGCAAACGTCGCCACGCCCGAATACGGGGTCGTGGTGTAACGGCAGCACAGCGAGTTTTTACCTCGCCAGTGGGGGTTCAAATCCCCCCGGCCCCATTGAACGCTGGCCTGTAGCTCAACGGTCAGAGCAGGCTCCTTATAAGGGCTCGACGACGGTTCGACTCTGTCCAGGCCAACTGCGAAGAGGCTGATTGGGGATCAAGGTGTTAGCGGCAGCACACTCGGTTCTTACCCGAGTTGTGACGGTTCAAGTCCGTCTGGTCCCATTCCAGGTTCAGCCGGAAGGCTGACAAATGAAGACAGAAGGCACTGGTCGTTTAGCGGCCAAGACACCGCACCCGTAATGCGGCAACGTGGGTTCGAGTCCCACCCGGTGCTCTGTAAATTGGTCTTTGACAATTCGGCCAGGAAAGAATGCACCTATGACGTAGTGGCAGCGTACCGTCTCGCCAGGGTGGATGTGCGGGTTCGACTCCCGCTGGGTGCAATCTCGTTCGCGATCAACCGCGAACAAACTTCAGCGTGTGGGAAAGTCTGGAAATCCGCGTGCCTCGGGCGCACGAGATCGTCGGTTCAAATCCGACCACGCTGACTGCCATGAATTGCGGTGTGGCCCAATGGTAAGGCGGCTCCCTGTTAAGGAGACGAATGCAGGTTCGATTCCTGCCACCGCAGCTTGAACATGAATGGAAGTCATCCGGCTGGAAGCAAGGGCGGCCGCCGACCGATAGGGAGGATGAAGGTCCGTCCGCGGTAGTCCGAAAAAGGATGACTATCGCCCTTCGCGAACCTGCCTTTGGGCAGGTTCGCTTCGGTTGATGGTGCGGGTCAAACCGTTGTGGGTTCGAGTCCCACGGCTTCCGCTGGAATACAAGACGTGCCCTTGGCCGATCGGCAAAGGCATTAGCCTTCCATGCTGAACAGGCGGGTTCGACTCCCGCGGGGCACTCTCAGAATGGGTCGGTAGCTCAGCGGCAGAGCAGGTGTTTGTTAAGCACCAGCGCGTGGGTTCAAGTCCCACCCGTCCCTCTTCCACTGCGGGGTAGTTTCTGCTGGTAGAAATTCGTGGCTTTGAACGCGGTGACCGACTATCGCCCTCTACCTTCATCCTCCCTATCGGTCGGCGGCTTCGGTTGATGGTTCGATTCCTGCTCCCGCAATTTGCGAACTTGTTGAAGGACGTCGTGTCAGTTGAGACACATTCATTGCGGGATAGTCGCTGCTGGTAGCGATGCTGGGCTCTGAACCCGGAGGCGTTGGTTCGATTCCAACTCCCGCAACTTGGTTCTGGAAGTCATCCGGCCGGATGAGGAACCTGTCTTGAAAACAGGCGGCGGGATATCCCGCTTGTGGGTTCGAGTCCCACGGCTTCCGCTCGGTGATGATGAATAACTCGGGCTCATGGTCCAACAGTAAGACATTGGTCCTGCAAACAAAAGATTCGGGTGCGATTCCCGATGGGTCCACTCGCGGCAAATACAGTCTCGTGGTTCAGCGGCAACAACGTCTGGCTTACAACCAGAATACGACGGTTCGAGTCCGTCCGAAACTACTACGACAAGTCGCCCAGGTATTGTCAATTGGTAGAGCAACGCGACTTAAAATCGCGTGGTTGCGGGTTCGAGTCCCGCCTTGGGCATCAAGACGAACTTGGCTCGGTAGGCAATCGGCAGACCACCTTCGCTTAGAACGAGGGATGCTGTGGGTTCGAGTCCCACCTGAGCTATTCAACACAAATACGTCCTCGCGGAGCAGCCCGGAGTGCTCGCCACCCTGTCAAGGTGGAGATCGTGGGTTCAAATCCCATCGGGGACGCTGACTTGGCTCGGTAGGCAACTGGCAGACCACCTTGGCTCAAACCCAGGGATGCTGTGGGTTCGAATCCCACCTGAGCTATTGAAGGCTATTAGTAACGCGTCGGCTGGGCATTGGCGTGCCCAAGTGGCTGTAACCCACCCGCCTTCGGGCATTGGCGGTTCAATTCCGTCCCGACGCACTGATTAAGTACGGCCCGTTCTTCTAGTGGTTCAGGATGCTAGCCCCTCAAGCCGGCAGCGCGGGTTCGAATGCCGCACGGGTCAATGACACGGCCAAGTGGTGCAATTGGTAGACACGCGATGTTCAGAACGTCGTGCCCTTATGGGCTTGGGAGTTCGACTCTCCCCTTGGTCAATGCAGGCGGGGCAGGAGCCCGACTGGCTTTCATAAGGCCGGGATGCCCGGATCGTTACCGGGGCCTGCAATTACAAACGATTGACGCCGGTGGGCCAGCACCTAGCGAGGTCTCATCGGCCTCGACGGCCAAGTGCGACCCCTGGACCGGCCATTTTCCTGAATAAGAGATTTCAAAGACATTCGGCCGAGTACGCAAATTGGCAAAGCGGCCAGGTCGAGAGCCTGGTGATTTTGTGGGTTCGACTCCCACTTCGGTCAATCCGATCCCGTGGTCCAACGGCACGACACCAGCCCGACATGCTGGAAGTGAAGGTTCGACTCCATCCGGGATCATTCGACAACGACGGTCTGTAGGTGTTTCGGGAGCACACCGCTTTGGTAAGGCGGAAGACCGGGTTCAATTCCCGGACGGACCTATCAACTGAGGCCGCCGACCGACAGGGAGGATGAAGGCCGAAGGCGATAGTAAGAGACGAACAAGGGCTGCTGGTCACAACGGCATGATGTCTGGATCGCATCCAGAAGATCGGGGTTCAACTCCCCGGCGGTCCACTGAGCGCGATGATATGGGCCTATGGTCTAACGGTACGACTCCAGCTCGGCAGGCTGGCAATCCGGGTTCGACTCCCGGTTGGTCCACTGATTACGGAAGGTAGCCGGATATGGTTGGCCGGACCGCACTGCTAACGCGGCTCTCCCTTTAGGGAGATGAGGGTTCGAATCCCTTGCCTTCCGCTTTTTGGCCTCGGTGGTGAAACGGAGAAGCAAGGTCCGCCGCCGACCGATAGGGAGGATGAAGGCGGGCCGCGGTAGTCTTCGAAATAGGGACTATCGCCCTGCGCGAACCGGCCTTAGGGCAGGTTCGCTCCAGTTGATGGTATTGAAGTGACAACGGAAGGACCTCCCGATTGGCGCCGGGCTTCGGTTGGAAACCGGATGGGGGCGAAAGCCCCTTGTGGGTTCAACTCCCGATCCTTCCGCTGGATTTACGAGATTCTTATTGGAGAGCATTATGTCTATCGAACTACAGCAAGCCTTCTCAGAGATCGGGGCCGCCCTGGCCGACCAGACGTTCGGTCGTGGATTTCAGATCGACATTGTGAATCACGGCGAAGGAGAAGCGTACGAGCTTCAGCATCCATCGGATGACCAATTGACCGTCGAGATCATGGATGTCAATCGGCACTTGCGGCATCTCGTACTGGATGTGACCGGCTGGCGCCTACCGATCGCCGGACGATACCTGTGCGGACATGATGAGTCGCACTGGTTCGTGGCAGGGCTAGAGTTTGGTCGCCAGACCGCCAAGGTTCGCGGTGCGATGGAGTCACTGAAGCCAGAGATCGTGCGACGCGAACAGCGACGTAAGGGAATCAAGAATCTCCAGCATCGCCGACAGACGGCTGCGTACATTCGCCAAGGTGAATGGTTCTTCCTACCGCGTCCGAAAATGCAGGTAGCTGATGTCCTGGTGGAACTCGATGGTCGACTCGCGCGAGACGGGGGCAAGCCCCACCGCGTCGATCAGATCTACCGCATGCCAAGCAGCGGCGAGACGTTTGTTCGTGGCTGTGTCCGACACCTGGATCACCAGACGATTTATTTGGACGTGTGGCATCGCGTCGTTCAAAACAACGAAGTGGTGACGATTCCTGCAGAAGAAGCCGCGGAGGACCTGCAACGTATCGCGTGGATGGACTAACTGGTTTGAGGGTCGTGTGTCGCAGTGACACTCGCCCCAATTCATGGTGTTCGTGGTGTCGTGGTTTCTGCATGTCGGCCTGAATGCAGCGGAAGACTATCGCCCTGCGCGAACCGGCCTAAGGGCAGGTTCGCTCCAGTTGATGGTGACAGTTCAGTCCTGTTCGAACACCCTATTTAAGAGGAGAAGATCGTGGTAACGACCCTGACTCGACCGACGCTGGTGCTGAACCGAATCTGGCAGCCAGTGGGCGTGGCTTCCGTAGCCCGCTCGCTGACGCTGGTAGCGGCGGAACGGGCACGGATTGTCGATCCCACGGACTTCCAGCAGTACACGTGGGCTGACTGGGCGAAGCTGATCCCGCAAGAGGATGAGCCGTTCGTTCAGGCGGTGAAGTTCCGACTGCGCGTGCCTGAAGTGATCACGCTCACTGAGTATGATCGACTTCCGACCAACGCCGTCACCTTCAGCCGACGGAACATCCACAAGCGGGACCGGCACACCTGCCAGTATTGCGGCGGGCAACCGGGAGGCGAAGACCTGACCATCGACCATGTGCAGCCCCGGTCACGAGGCGGAACCAGCACCTGGGAGAACTGTGTCCTGGCCTGCCTGAAGTGCAACATGCGAAAGGCCGACCGAACGCCGGCCGAAGCTCACATGCCGTTGCGAAAGACGCCGGTCCGGCCAACGTGGCGCCCGGTCTACGCCCGGCACGACGCACGAGTTGAAAGCTGGTCCAAGTTCCTCAGCGAGGCGTATTGGACCGTGGAATTGGATGAATGAGGATCGCCGCCGGGTCTAAATGGCCCGGCGGCATTACACGGGTGACGCTCCTGGGAGAGCAGGCAGTCTCCAAAACTGCTGCATGGGGTTCGAATCCTCACGCTCGTGCTAAATGCAGTAAGATTGATCTTGGATACACCGACTTCTAGTGCAACGCTCGCACGTAACGCATCAATGCGGGCACAGAAATCGACTCGACGATACTCAATTTTGCGGCGACGGATCGGCGCGGACCAATGGCAGCATAATTGATTTCGAAATAAAGCCATCACGATCAGAAGTGATCGTCCTGAAGAGAGGCTTCCCGGACTTGGCTCGGCCCCCTTGTTCTTCGGTGAGGAAGTCGATTTGAACCTCCGTCCCGCGCCCATCTCCGTTATCGTCAAGTAGTGGATGTTCGGTCGCTAAGAGCTCTCTCTCGAGATATGACTGTGCCAGATTCCGAGCCACGGTGACGTACAAATCGAACACACTGCTTGCACCGTCCTGATCGATGTCAAACCCCTTCAGCTCGGTGGGGGCGGACAGTACTCGAGCCAGTTCATGGGGGAACTCCGTCTCGTTGGCCTCCCAGTCAGTTTCGGTTGCGGCAATCACCACACGGCCTTTTGTGGACAGCGGCACGCGGTTCAGAAGTCGGCACCAGATCGGCTGCGAAGAGCGGAAGATTGGCAAACGTGAGAACCAGCGAGCAATAGATCAG
>JAQGHS010000820.1 GCA_028291605.1 Planctomycetaceae bacterium
CAGCACGCGCGGCTGGACTCCGAGTGCTCGAGCCAGTGCCACACGCTGACGCTGCCCGCCTGACAATTGGGCCGGATACCGTTTCTCGAGACCTTCCAACCGCACCAGATGGAGCAACTCTTTCACCCGCTTGGCCACGTCGACATTCGGAGTTTTCCGAATCCGCATCCCGAAGGCGATGTTTTCGAACACGGTCATGTGACGGAAGAGCGCGTAATGCTGGAACACGAACCCGATTTGCCGTTCCTGCGGCCGGCTGTGGGTCATGTCCAGGTCTTGATAACGCACGACCCCTTCGTTGGCCGTTTCCAACCCGGCAATGATGCGCAGCAACGTCGTCTTGCCTGATCCCGACGGCCCGAGCAGAGCGACGAGTTCGCCCCCCTCGACTTCCAGGTTGATATCGGTCAGCGCCTGAAATGCACCGAAGTGCTTGCTGACGTGTTCGATTGTGATGCTCACGACTAGGCCTCCACCTGTTCATCCGCCGACGCCGCCAACAGCTTCGCATTCTGGTGCTCAAGCAACGTCTTGATCCCCAGCGTCACCAGAGCCAGCAATGTCAACACTGAAGCAACTGCAAACGACCCAGGCATATTGTATTCTTGAAACAGCTTTTCGATTCGCAGCGGCATCGTGTCGGTCTTACCGGCGATGTGACCCGAAACGACATGTACCGCACCAAATTCACCCATGGCTCGGGCATTGCACAGGATGATTCCATAGAGCAATCCCAGGCTGATGTTGGGCAGTGTGATCCGCCAAAATAGCTGGAATCCGTTGGCTCCCAGGCTCACCGCGGCGACTTCCTCATCGGAGCCCAGGGCTTCCATCACCGGAATCAATTCGCGTGCGACAAAGGGCAAGGTCACGAAAGTCGTCGCGAGGACGAGTCCAGGGTAGGCGAACACGACTTGCATTCCGTGAGCTCCCAACCAGGGACCCCACAAACCCTGGCGGCCAAACAACAGCATGATCATCAGCCCGGCCACAACCGGTGACACAGCAAATGGCAGGTCAATAATGGAGATCAACAACGTTCGACCGGGGAAGCGAAAGCGAGTGACGGCCCAGGCCACCGCCACACCAAATACGGTGTTTGCCAGGACGGCCGGCGGCACCACGCAAAACGTCAGCCAGATGGCATGACGCGTGTCGGCGTCCCCCAATAACTGCTCGCGGTAGGTGCCCAGGCCATTCGCCAGCGCCTGGTAGAACACACTGGCCACCGGGATGATGACCAGGACGCTCATGATGCAGACGGCTATGGAGATCAGGAGATACCTGACCCACACCGGTTCCGTATGGGAACCGCGCCCCGTGGTACCATGTCTCTGGCCGACAGCGCGACTAGTGTGCATAGCGGGAGCTCCGCCATTCGAGGTAATTGATCAGCATCAACAAGCTGAATGACATCAGCAACATGACCATCGCAATGCCGGTAGCTTCCGCTTCGGCGAATTCCTCGAGGCGCGAAACAATCAGCACCGGCACGATTTCTTCCGCATATGGCTTGTTGCTCGAGATGAATACGACCGATCCATATTCGCCCATCGCACGGGCGAAGGTCAGTGCGAAACCCGTCCACATTGCTGGGGCCAGTGGTGGTACGAGGACGCGCCAGATGATCTGCCAGCGATTGGCCCCCATCGAGGCCGCCGCTTCTTCGACATCGCCGTCCATGCTCTCCAGAACGGGTTGCAAAGTGCGCACGACAAATGGCAGGCCGATAAACACCAGGACCAGGACGATGCCGGCATTCGTACCATCAAACTTGATCCCCATCGGGACCAGCACTTTGCCGAACCAACCATTTTTGGAATAGAGGCTGGAATAAACTAGACCGGCCACCGCGGTGGGCAAAGCAAACGGCAAATCGACCAGGGAATCGAGGATTCGCTTGCCGGGGAATTCATAGCGGACCAGAACCCAGGCGAGCAGAAATCCCAGACCGAGATCAATCACCGAGGCATAAAATGAGGTACTGAGCGTAATGAAATACGCGGATCGCGCACGCTCAGTCCATACGGCATTGAAAAATTGACTCGAGGTCAGAGTCGTGACCTTATAGACGCAGACGAGCAGCGGTAGGATCACCATCAGGCACAAGTACCCGATGGAAATGCCCAGACTGATTCGGAAGCCCGGCAAGATCCGGCGATTCGACTGCATCGACAGGGAACTCCAACCTGAAAACAGACTGACGGCAGGGCGAACAAATGCACCGAGCGCCAGAAAGGCCTGCTGCAGGCCTCGGGCAACCCGGTCAGCGAACGTGGCGGCACGGATCCAGCGATCCATCAATGCGTTGACACTTCGAACCCGTTTTTCGCATTGATTTCGGCACGCCAATCCATTGCCGACATCTGCAGCACACGCGACACACAAGCCTTTGCAACACGACTTGCAGATCCCAACGGCATCTGAGTCGCGGTGATAATAGCACTTCATAATCGATGCGTCATGGGTACCGACGCGATGTCAGTAGTCTTATGACAGGTTCGTCCATTAGGAGGCCGATGCTGCCAAGATTGGTATCGGCCTCCCGCTGCGAGGGATCAGCGATTATGTAGCACTAACCGTGCGATTCATGAGATTTATGCGAACCCATGTCTCGCCAGTACCATTCAGATACTCTACTTCTTGCCTTCACCGCTGCTGGGCTTGTAGATCTGGTCGAACAAGCCACCATCCGCGAAGAACTTCGCCTGCACTTCGGCCCAGCCGCCCTTCGAAATATCCGTGATTGGGAACAACTTGATCTCGTGGAACTCACCCTTGTGCTTGGCGAAAATATCAGGATTGGTCGGACGGAAGTGGTGCTTGGCAATGATTTCCTGGCCAGCGTCCGTATAGAGGAATTTCAGGTAGGCCTCAGCGATCTCGCGGGTTTTCTTGGTGTCGACAACTTGATCCACAACGGTCACGTGTGGTTCATGCAGAATGCTGATTGTCGGATAAATGATTTCTAACTCGCCCTTGGATTCCTCGACTTCCAGATAAGCTTCACTTTCCATCGTCAAATGCACGTCGCCAACACCCTTCTGCGAGAAGGTTACCGTTGCTCCACGGGCACCAGTATCGAGCTTACTGGTCCGTTGATAAAGCTCGGTAATAAACTTGCGAGCATCATCTTCCGAACCACCTCCCAACGTCACGCTGCCCCAGGCGGCGATGAGACTAAGCTTTCCATTACCCGAGGTTTTCGGGTTCGGGGTGATGATCTCGATTTCCTTTTTGACGAGATCAGACCAGTCCTTAATTCCCTTAGGATTTCCCTTGCGTACGACGAAGACAACCGTCGAGGTGTAGGGCAAGGAACGATTCGGCAGCCGGTCTTCCCAACCGTCTTTTAAGAGTCCCTTTTTGTGCAACTGTTCGGTATCCGACCAGATCGAAAGAGTGGCAACGTCTGCCGCCAAGCCATCAATAATGGCCCGCGCCTGAGCTCCTGAACCCGCATGCGATTGCTTGATGTCCAGTTCGATCCCCGACTTCTTCTCGTAATCCGGCTCGAACGCCGCGTTGAGATCTTTCCAAAGCTCACGGGTCGGATCGTAAGAGACATTTAGCAATTCCACCTTGGTGGCTTTACCAACTGTCGGCGCGGTCCCGGGGGCAGTCGGTGTCGCGGGAGCACAACCCCACTGGATGCCAACCGCAATCAAACCGACACTGACAAACGCCCCGAAAATGAACTTACGCCGTGCAGGAATGGACATCGCTTCAAAATCCTTTGGCCGTTTTGCAGGCCAACAATCTAGCAGACCCTAGGTGATATTTATTCACAAATAAAAAGAAAACCGCGACTCTTAGATCCCGTCCGCGAAGACGAAATTCGAGAAAACTTCTTCCCTGGCAACCGGAGCACCTCGCATGACTTTCGCCAACGTGGCTTGATCCATCAATTTCGAGGTGTAATTTCGAATCTCCAGCAAGACGCGACGAAAACGGCAATGCGATTCCTGGCTGCAACTCTCATAGTGGGTCGATGAAACACACGCAATCGGGGCCAGAACTCCGTCAAAGTGGCGAACCACTTGCCCCATCGTGATTTCTTCCGGCCGCTTGGCGAGTTGAAAACCTCCAATTCGCCCCGCAACGCTCGAGACCCAGCCGAGTTTTTTCATGTCGAGCATGATTTGCTCGAGAAATCGCTGCGGCACGTCGTTTTTCTCAGCCAATTCTCGAATTGAAACCGGACCTTCCCCATACCGATCACCCAGCGTCAGCAGGGCTCGTAAGGCATAATCCGATTTCCTGGACAATTTCATCGGCAGTCTCTTCGCAGTCGGGAAAGTAATATCCGACTGATTTAGTCGTATTTTAGGACTCAGCCCAAAAAGTGTCAACAAACTCCGTAGCTTAACTCGTCTGGTTCGTCGGCAAAGCATCAGGATAGCAATTGAAATTTCGGCTGAAAACCCATGCCTTTCCAGACTTGAGAAAAACGACGGGCGGAATTTGCTGGAATGGCAATAAGTCTTCGATGATTGCGAGGCCAATCAGGTTGAAAACTGACGAATGAATTGTACGGGGAAAGATCCTGAGGTTGGTGGTGGATCTTCAGCATCCGCTTTGCCAACCGCGGTGAATCCCTTAGAATCACCGTTGCGCGAAACTAACGAATGGAGCGATACATGCGGGTGTGGCCTGGTAGACCCTATCCTTTGGGTGCCACGTGGGACGGATCGGGTGTTAATTTCGCCGTCTTCTCTGAACACGCGAGTAAAGTGGAACTCTGCTTGTTCGATTCGGCGGACCTGAGTACGGAAGCGCGGCGCATTGCGCTTCCCGAGCAGACCGACATCGTCTGGCACGGTTATCTGCCCGATGTGGAGCCCGGTCAGGTCTACGGTTACCGGGTCCACGGACCTTATAACCCGGCGGCCGGACACCGCTTCAATGCGAATAAGGTGCTCCTGGATCCCTACGCCAAGGCGATCGGACGTGATGTGCAGTGGTCCGATGCCATGTTCGGCTATCAAATCGGAGACCCGCGCTCTGACTTGTCGTACGAC
Source organism: Planctomycetaceae bacterium (assembly GCA_028291605.1). Taxonomy (GTDB): domain Bacteria; phylum Planctomycetota; class Planctomycetia; order Planctomycetales; family Planctomycetaceae; genus JAKFVC01. Next base: position 5,022 of record JAQGHS010000820.1, read on the forward strand.
TCACGGGATAATGCCAGCGAAGCACCGCTGGGTGTCGTGATTGACACGTCATTCAACTGGGGCAGTGATCGTCCGCTGCGAACTCCGTGGCATAAGACATTGATCTATGAGATGCACGTTCGCGGATTCACGAAACGTCATCCCGGTGTTCCGAAAGCACTCCAGGGGACTTATGCGGGTGTCGTTTCGGATGAGGCGCTCCGTCATCTATTGAAGCTGGGTGTCACAGCCGTGGAACTGATGCCCGTGCATCACCATGCGGACGACCGGTTTCTCGAAGAGAAGGGGCTCAAAAACTATTGGGGCTACAATACCCTGTCGTACTTCTCGCCCGACAGCCGGTACGTCGCAGCGAAAAGCCCGCAGGACGGAGTGCGCGAGTTCCAACGGATGGTCCGCACACTGCATGAAGCGGGCATTGAAGTCATTCTGGACGTCGTCTACAACCATACCGCCGAAGGCAATCACCTGGGGCCGACCTTATCGCTGCGCGGTTTCGACAATGCCAACTACTATCGGTTGATGGCCGACAATCCCCGGTATTACATGGATTTCACCGGCTGCGGCAACACGCTCAACATGCGCTGCCCGCGAGTCCTGCAACTGATCATGGACAGCCTGCGCTACTGGGTGCAGGAGATGCACGTGGATGGTTTCCGGTTCGACCTGTGCAGTGCGCTGGCTCGCGAATTGTATGACGTCGACAAGCTCGGCGCCTTCTTCGACATCATTCATCAGGACCCTGTGTTGTCGCAGGTGAAACTGATCGCCGAGCCCTGGGATCTGGGCATCGGCGGCTATCAGGTCGGTAATTTCCCAGTCCTGTGGACCGAATGGAACGGCCAGTATCGCGACTCGATCCGCAGATTCTGGCGCGGGGACGGACATGGCGTGGCCGAGATGGCGACTCGGCTCTGCGGCAGCAGCGATCTGTATTCACGCAGCGGTCGCCGGCCGTATGCCAGCATCAACTTTGTCACCTGTCATGACGGCTTCACGCTGCACGATCTGGTGAGCTACAACGACAAGCACAATCTGGCGAACGGCGAAGGCAATCGCGACGGTGAGAGCAAAAACGACAGTTGGAATTGTGGGGCCGAAGGGGTCACCGATAACGCCGCCGTCAACCAGCTTCGCAACCAGCAGAAACGGAACTTCATCACAACACTGATGCTGTCGCAAGGCGTACCCATGTTGCTCGCCGGGGATGAGCTCAGCCATACGCAGCATGGCAACAACAATGCCTATTGCCAGGACAACGAACTGAGTTGGCTCGATTGGGACCTCAACGCCGAAGATCAGGAATTCTTCGAATTCGTCTGCCGAGTCATCCAGGTATGGCGTGAAAATCCCGTAGTGCAGCGGCGCAAATTCTTCCAGGGCCGCCAGATTCGCGGTGCCTCGGTGAAGGACATTGCGTGGATGGGACCTGACGGGCACGAAATGACAGACGAGGCCTGGAATGCCGGCTTTGTGAGATGCCTGGGATTCCGTTTGGACGGTCAGATGACCGACGAAGTCGACGAACGTGGCCGGTCAATTGAGGGAACCACGCTGCTGATTCTACTGAATGCCCACCACAACTCGCTGCCGTTCAAATTGCCCGCGACACCGATCCAGGAATGCTGGCAACCAATCATCGACACGGCCCGTACCGCCCGCAGCTATCCCCGCCAACAGCCCGATACGGTCTACGAACTCCAAGCCAGATCGATGGTCGTGATGCAACTCCGTACCCAATGGGCCAAAGCTGCCGCCAAAAAGGGCCGCGACTTCTGGTCTGATATGAATCGCTGGCGTTCAACATGAATGAGGCCGAAGGACTCATCCAGGCGAGCGTCCGGCGTAAGCCGGATGGTTGTTAGCGACTTGAAATTACCTTCAGCGTCAGAACCACAATTCGAGGGAATTAGCCACAGAAGGACACAGAAAAACACAGAAGTTTTAGCAAATGTATCCTCTTACTTCTGTGTTTTTCTGTGTCCTTCTGTGGCTAAATTGAATTGCATTCCAATCGATAGTTGCGAAGC
>JAQGHS010000824.1 GCA_028291605.1 Planctomycetaceae bacterium
ACCAAATACGAATCAACCCCAACGGGGTTGCGCTGAATGCTAATCCCAAATATATCGCTCGTCCCATTCCAACTTGTGTCGTCTCAACAGCGCCCGCAATTCGTCTTGGAATGTCATTTTGCGATGACGCTCTTCTTGATTGACGATGTATTCCTTGACTTTCTCAAGATTGGATTGACTGACCGAAAACGCCGCGTACCCACGTTGCCATTCAAATTGCCTATATTCGGCGGCCTGAGCTTTTAGCCAGATGTTGGAGACTCTCTTTAACTCCTTCACCCATTCCGCAGGTGAAATCGTTCGCCCCAAATGCCCGAGCAAATGGATGTGGTCCTGGACACCGCCTACAACAATTGTCGGGCACTCAAGACGGTTCGACACGCCTCCTAGATATGTGTGGAGGTTGGTTCGAACCTGCAGATCGTCAAGAAATGGCTGGCGATCTTTCGTGGAAAAAATGAGATGCACGTAGATCGAAGTCAATGATTGCGGCATTTTGATAACCTATATCCAATTGAATACGATGCGCAACGCCGTTGGCATTGATGTTAATGTGTTGTTGCTGACCTAGGGTAGCCGCTACGCGACAACCCTAGGCTATTTGACGTATCCCCGTTGGGGAATTGATGGCATCGCGTTACCAACAGATTGATCGAACGATTGATCGCCTCGCATTCCATTCCCTACTGCATTAACTCTCGCCTGAGTTCCAACAACCGCTGCCAATTCCTGGAGCCCTCGGCCCGACGCTTCACAACACTGTCCCAATAGGCGAGCAACCGGGCCCGATCTTGCGCGTCGTCTTTAAGTACCGTCCCCAACAACAAACCCGGCAGCAAACTGAGTGGATCTTTCTGCGACGGAAAATAAGCCGCCTGCCGGCCAATCGAGGCCGCAATTGCCACGGCTTCTGCGGTGCTCATCACCGAGCCTGGCTTTTCGACCAACCATCCTTCTGCGGTACGCCCTTCGCGGAGGTCTCGAAAGGCGGTGACCAGGATGTCGAGGAGTCCGTCGTCGACCGGCGTTTGGACGTTTGAGGCTTGGAGCAACGCGGTCGCCTGGCGGCGGACCAGATCGACTTCTCGATGATGTTCGGCGATGGGGGCGATCACTTCGAAATTGAAGCGACGCTTGAGCGCCGCGGACATCTCCGAGACCCCTTTGTCCCGTAAGTTGGCGGTCGCAATGATATTGAATCCCGGCCGCGCGAAGACGCTGCCGATCTCGCCCTGCAGTTCCGGGATCATTAGTCGTCGTTCGGACATCTGGGAGATCAACGCGTCCTGAACTTCAGGCAGGCAGCGAGTCACCTCCTCGACGCGGACGATCTGACCCAGTCGCATCCCGGTCATCATGGGGGACGGGACCAGTGCCGCTTCGCCCGGCCCCTGAGCTAACAGAACGGCATAATTCCAAGAGTAGCGCAGATGTTCCTCGGTCGAACCGGCGGTCCCCTGGATCGTGAGTGAACTGGTACCGGAAATTCCGGCTGCAAGCAGTTCCGACAACATCGACTTCGCAGTCCCCGGTTCGCCAACCAGCATTAGGCCGCGTTCACCCGCCAGCGTGACGACACAGCGTTCAATGAGTGAACGATCGCCAACGAACTTTTCCGAGATGACCAGGGATTCCGGCAGATTTGTGCCGCCCTGTCCCTTCGCTAATCGCAACGGTTCGTTCCGACTACCACAAACAAACGCGACCACCGCTTGCGGCGATAACGTCCAGCCGTCGGGCCGGCGCGCGGAATCCCACGCCCGCAGGAATTCCAGTTCCTGAGCGTATCGCTCTTCAGCCGGAGGCGACTGCTTGCGGGGGACATTGGTTTCGACCGCCGATGACAAATTGGGCACCGGGGAGTCTTCATTCTTGGAAGCACGTTTGGCCATGCGCGTTCTCGTTTCAATCGGTTTGGTGAAACCAGTACTCTGCGAATTACGGAAGAGTTTTAGAAGAGTTTTAGAAGAGTTTTAGAAGAGTTTTTAGCCACGGATTGACACAGATTAAACACGGATAAAGACAGTAAAGCGCGAGCCTGATCGGTCTACTCAAGCCGATCTTCAACCGAGCTTGGCGATCAGAGCAGACCGCAGGCAACGGTGACCCAATCCGTGTTTAATCTGTGTTAATCCGTGGCTAAAAACTCTTCGTAAGTTCCTCATCAATCCGTTATTTGTGACGGACTCAGGCCGATTCTCTATTTCACTTCTTCATACTCAGGCACGTCACCATCCAGAATTCGCTGCCAGGCTTTAGCAAACAGGCTATGAACTGGTTCCAGCGGAACAATTCGCCCCAGCGGCGGGGCGAGTCGATTATAGGCATCGCGCCTGATCTGGAAGAGCGGCACTTTCCAGGTTTCGAGGGGCAAATGCGGGGCCTTGTAGTCCTCCCAACCGCCCGGCAGGAAGAACTTGCGGCCGGCGCGAGTTCGCGCGGCCTCTAGCACGAGTTGTTTGCCGACCAGCTCTGCCCCCAATGCCTTGATCGCCGCGGTCGTCCAACCGTTCCACAGTGTCACGTTCTTATCAGTGGGATCGGCCAAGGCAAGCAGTTGCAGATAGTAGACCGCCGCATCGTCACTCAGCTTGTGCTTCTTGGCAATTTGCTTCACCAGTTCGGGAGCGGAATGGAGAGGATTTGCTTCATAGCTGCCCGCTGGGACTGGAGACTTTTCAATGCGATCAATGATGGCCTGAAAATCACTGGAGCGAATTAGTTGCAGGCGGCGATGGTTGTCTGTGAGCAGGAAACCCTCCTGTTCCTCGGACTGACACAGCGCGTGGAGTTGATTTACCAGCCGTTCCATATGAGCTGGCTTCGTGACTTTCGCTGGCCGAAATGCCGTCTCGATCCTGTGGTCATCACGAGCGACGACAACGGTCCCATCGTCAGCAATGTCGAGGAAGTCCTGTGTCTGTCGCTTACCGACCACGGACTCCATAAGTTCCATCACCTTCGCCGCGGGGAACGCCATTGACTCATAGCGGTACCCCGCCGAGAGGAGCAGCCCGGGATTAGCTAAGGCTTTCAACGTCGCCTGATAGACCGCCACAAGTTTGTTGCGAGCCGGAACTCCAACAGGCAGTCCGTACGACAACAATCCAATTGTAGTCCCGGCGGCTTGAAGAACTTCGTCATTGAATTGATGTTGCGGATCAGCAACTGTTATTTCAGCATACCCCCGGACTAGGCAAAATGCCCAGGCACCTTGATCGCTAAAGAGAGGATGCGCGCCTGGATTTTGCAAGGCTTGGAAAAACTGACCTTTATTGAAATCATACGGCAAGGTGGCAGATATTGTTTCCACCCATTCCACGCTCAGCAGGATGCGATCCGGCTGTGTACCGGACCACGCAGCACGCAGGCGGTCGGCGACTTTTGTAGGCGGCTGCTCCCAGAGGTCGGCCGGATCTCCAGCGACCACCGATCGGACCAGTGACTGCAAGAGATTCGGCTTCATCTGCTTGAGAGACTCTTTCGCTGCGGAGCATTCCTTCGTCTTGAGTTTGAGCGCTTCCCGTAGGGGAGTCGGCATGAAATTGGCGGACGAGTCGTCAAACCCGGGAAGTCCAAACCAGACGAGTGCGACCTCCGCAACCGACGCCTTGACGTCCGCGGCGAGGGACTTAAGCAGCGCGGCAGCCGGGATGTTAATCGAATTCTTCTTCGCCAACTCGGCAAACGAACGCAGGGCTTCGGGAGACCAGAATGCGGGGGGAACAATCAATTCCGCCTTGAGATCCTCCGCCAAGCCGGGGATCGATTCAAATTGTCCCGTCGGTGAGTACTCTAGGACCTCATAGCCGCGATAGTTCTTTTCGATCAGGTAACGGCTCGATTTGCCGATATAGGGAATCGCCCATTGCCACTGGATTCTCTCGAGCTCGGTTTGCTCGGTGTCGGCAGCCAGTGCCGCGATTTCAGCGGCGAACAAAGTCTCATCTTGCTTCTCACCGATGAATATCCGAAACGATCCCGGAAGGCGATGGTAGGCCAGGCGGCTCCAGATGTCTGCGAAGGGGATCCATTTCTGATCGGCGGGGTCTGTGGCATAAGTCTGCCACAGGCGCTGTGCGACTCCACCGGTCAACGTCCGCAATACCGGGACCCAATCCAGAGGGAATCGAACGAAGGCGGATCCACCGGTCAGAAACTTGGCGACATTCTCGACCGACTCGATAAACGAGAAATGCGCGACCTGACGAATTCTGTGCCCATAGCGGTATTGGATACTGGTCAGAAACGGCATCGCGGCAGTATCTGCAGCAGCGACTTCAATCGTGGCGGCCTGCGCGACTGGGGCAGTGGCACGATTGTCGATTAGCTTGATGAGTTGCCGAACCTTTTGGCCGGCGCGAATCATCACGCCTCGCAGCCCGGTCAAAAGTCGCGGGTGTACCTTAGCCCCAAGTAGCTCGCGAATGGCACCGTCAAGCAAATGCGAGTGTGCCGCCTCATCTCGTAGACTCAACTTTTGCGTCACAGCCGACAACGCCGATCGTGGTTTAGGACTCGCCGGCGAACCGGCCTCAGCAGTGGCGGGAATGCCATTGGTGAAATTGGCGAAGTCTTGCTGCTCGGCTTCCAAAAGTGTCTGAACCTGCTTGTCGGTGATCGCGCGCAGTTTCTTCGACGCGGCAACATCGCGCACTTGAAACGCATGCAGATAAATGGCCGATACCCCGGTGACCTGCCCCCGGCTATAGCCATCGCCGCCACCTGCCACATCCGCCACTTCATAGCTTCCGGTCGGATCCCAAAACTTGAAACCGATTGCACGACTGCGAGCACTGAGACTTTCCACTGGCAGGCGGTCTGTCGTCCCCGGCTGGTCCAATAAATATCCGAAAAGCGTTTGCCCCGAGAATTCAATGGCCCGCCCGTCCACACCTTCCATCCGAACATTCCCATCAGGCCTCCTTCGCACGCGATATCCTATCAGCCCGCCCTGTTTTCCCAGGGGCGTGCTGGGGAAACTCGCCCCCACCGGAAGCAGCGAGCAGTGTGGGAGCTCAAGCTGAGAATCGTTCTGGACGAAGTCCTCGAAAAAGGAGGGCAGCGATTTACGTCCCTTTTTTGCGGTGACAGGGTCAATCTCGTGTAGTGCGAAGATCTGCTCGTTTCTTGACGGATCATAGGACTCCACAGATTTCAGCCACCAATGAGTTCCGTCGCTAACGACCAAGCTAGTGGCGCGGACGCTGCTTAACCCCTTCTGACCACGATGCACGATTTTTTCGCCGACAAAAGTTCCTCCGCCAGGGACCTCGATGGAGACACCGGAAAGTTCTGGCGGAAACCAGGCATACTCCGGCTCGCAAGGCTGCGGGTCACTATTCCAGAACGCTCTAGACTGGTAATTCACCTCCGAAAAGACCAGCAGATCTCCGTCAATAAAGCACAGACTCTTAAGCTCGTGCCCTTTGGTCAGCTTGAGTTCGGCCTCATGGACGATTTCATCGCCTCGGATGACGACGGCCCGCTGGCGATCGGTCAGAATGATGTAGGGGAAGTGCCCGAATACCGAGGGATCTGATTTATTGGCGGCGACGAAACTTTCATGCACCCGCTCCAGAGCCGGCCAGCCGTATTCATCCATCAGCCCGCCGCGCACAGAGCGCGCGACAGCCGGGCTGATATTGGCGGCCTTCAGTTCTTCCAGAACATCAGGGAATTCGCGGAAAATCGCCTGTCGAGTCTTGGTTTCCAGCAGCTGCAGGGAGGACTCAATACGTGGCAGGCCGCCGTTCGTCAATCCGTTCACGAGCGAACGGAGCCAATTGCGACGTGCCTCGCGCAGGGCCACTTTTCCTTCAGCGGCATGTTCAAATAACGATTCGCCGGCCGCCTTTTGCAGGGCGTCGTGCAGCGATCGAGTGAACCGCGCATCGGCCACCAGATGCACGGGGTCACGAGGCCGATTTCGAAGTTTGGCCAGAGGCTCGTCAGGATTTGCCCATTGGGCTAAATCCAACGTAACTTCCCCAGGAACGTCCAGAAATGGAATCTTCAAATCGAGCGTTAGATCGAGGAGATCCACATCCGCAGACACCAAGTGGGACCAGCGATTCTTCGAGCACAGGTCAATCGGTACGTTGTCTTTCCGCAACCGATCCGCCATCCCCTTCACAATATCATAGATGATTTGGCGAGGTCGCTGGATGGTTTGAATCAAACGCGTGAGCCACGCCGCAGGACCACCGTGGGGAGCCGCTTCGTCTTTGACCCCCTCTTTCCAAGCGTTCGGCAGAATCCCCCAGGTATCCAGATACGTGAGCCACGGCCAGATATCTTCATTCCGCCAGGTCGACGTTTGAGGGATCATGTTCAAGAGGATTCCGGCAACATGCGGGTCCTTCTTGACAAGCTGTTCGACCGCCTTCGAGGCCCCCTCCCAGAAGCCCATCGGGGCCCGACTGATGGCCGGAGAATCGATGATTTCGAGAAGGATCGACTGGATTTCCTGTTCCGCATTGAGCCCCGCCGCTTTCAAGAGAGGCTGGAGATCCTTCACCATGGATGTCCAGGGGGGCATACCACCCAATGTTCGCCGGACACACAGTTCCCTGAAGAATTTCCAGGCCGCTTGCGGGTCATGAGTCGACGACAACTCTTTGCCATATTCGGTGAGTGCTTTGATGCTGACGGCCCCGGCGAGGGCAAATTCCAGAAAGGCATCCCCCCGCAAGGACTCATCGACTTTCAGAGCGTGGACCTTCTCTGCTTCACGGGCCTTGCCGAAAGCTCGCGATCCATACGTCGCATTGTCGAGGGCAATGAATTCACGTCCCGCCTGTTCCCAAAACGAAGGGAGAAAATGCGCGACGCTCTTGCCGAGCCGCTTCGAGATTGCGGTGAACTCGTCATAGCCAAATCCGGGCTTGGCCTTTGACCGGCGTACGGCGTGTTTAAACTCTTTGACCAACTCCAGGGCGTACCGCGCATGCTTGGGGTCATTGATGATGGCCCAGCCAGGGAAGCCCAGGGCTTGCCGTCGACGCTTGGCGACCGGACCGGTGACCTCGGGCTTCGTAAAGCCGAGGAACTCCATCGTCAAATCATCGCCTTCCGCCAGATTGTCCGCGCTGAGTCGGACCACTGGCCGGCCCCCCAATGCCGGATGACGATAGAGGCGCGCGCTGACACTGTCGACGAGCGACTCGTTCTTCAGCTTTTCTTTAATCGACAAACAGGCACCAGCGGCGACCAGTTCTTCCGGTTTGGCCATGACTTTTGAATCCTTGCATAGTACGTAGGATAGGCATCCTGCCTGTCAGTTGTTTTTTTAATCACAGACGTGAGGCACTCCGCGATTGCCTGATTCTTTGTTTGCGTATTGATCGCTTCGCGACGGACAGGCAGGATACCTATCCTACGGACTAATTCGACTCTTCCGTTTTCTCGACCACGCGTTTGGCATAGATTGCCGCGGCCATACGCATGCCTTCCGAGAAGGCCACTGGGCCGACGTCTTTCACGGCCATCGTATGCTCTTTGGCATCGGTGAAAATCAGATCGGCCGTCCAGGTCTCCCCTTCGGGGTCGTCCGAGCCGATCCAATAGCGAGCTTCCACTTGCTGGCCGTTTTCCCACACGGGGCAGCAGACATATCCGCCGCTGACTCGGTAGCCCAGGCGGCGACAGAGACCCAGGGCATGATTGAGCTGGGCAAATTTGCCTCCCCCGTAGTCATTGATGCTGCTCCCGGCGAGCTGCTCTTTAGTCGGAGCCCAGGTCTGTCGAAATAACTGATCCAGTTTTTGCTGGACGGTCAGTTCAATCGTCAACTGCCGGAAGTCATTCAACTCATTGAGCAGGATCGGGTGGGGAATCGCGATGGCATCGACTTTCAACCATTGGGTCTCGCCATCCAGATCGAT
>JAQGHS010000832.1 GCA_028291605.1 Planctomycetaceae bacterium
ACGGCCGATATCGATTGACGGCGGACGGTTGGAAGAAATCGGCGGAACTGGCTCGCAACCAGCGGATGTGGGAATTGATCCTGACCGAGCATGCCGAGTGGTCGGGATGCTTGGCGAACCTGGAACACACCGGGGTTCAGGAATGCGTTCCGCCGGAGTTTTACTTGCAGTTGGATCGCGAGTTGAGGGAACGGAAACGCTATCCGAAGGTGTTGGTGCAAGGGGAGTGACGTCCCGCAGCACGCCTCGCGAAGGCTGGTGTCGGACCTACGATTTTTGATTTTGGCCGATGTGGCTCAATTTGCAGATCACGTGTGACGCCGGCCAATTTCGAAAATTCGTACACCCGACCCCTCGTCGAGATCCTGTGTCGTGGTAAACTTAAGCCCGAACACTTCAACCACGCGGATCTCACAGCATGGCAACGTCACTTGAACAAAATCTCTCCCGCGAAAAAATCTTTGCGGCGAGTCTGGAGTTCTTCCTCGATCCGATCAAGCCGTTTCTGCAGGATGATACGGTGACCGAAATCATGGTCAACGGGCATGATGAGATCTACGTCGAACGGCGCGGGCAATTGGAAGAGACCAGTGCCCGGTTTGAAAGTGCGGATACGCTGCTGTCGGCTGTCCACAACATTGCGCAATATGTGGGGCGCGAAATTGACGAGATGCGGCCAGTGCTCGATGCGCGATTGCCCAACGGTTCACGCGTACATGCCGTGATTCCTCCCAGTGCCCGGCGCGGTACTTACCTGACGATCCGGAAGTTTTCCAAGGACCGGCTGACGCTGGAAGACTTGCTGGGATTCGGCAGCCTGTCGGAGGCTTCCAAAGAGTTTCTCGAACTGTGTATTCGACTGCGGAAGAACATCATCGTGTCGGGGGGAACCGGGACCGGTAAGACTTCGCTGTTGAATGCACTGTCCAAGGCCATCCCCGATGAGGAACGCGTGGTTGTCATCGAAGACAGTTCGGAATTGAAACTGTCACAGAAGCATTGCCTGTATCTGGAGGCCCAGCAGGGGGACACGAAAGGCCGTGGCAAACTGACCATCCGGCAATTGTTCGTGGCATCGTTGCGTATGCGGCCAGATCGTATCCTGGTGGGCGAAGTCCGCGGTGGTGAGGCACTCGACATGATCCAGTCGATGTTAAGCGGCCACTCCGGCAGCTTGACGACGGTGCATGCGAATTCGGCGCGTGATGCCTTGATCCGCCTGGAAACGCTGTCGCTGATGTCGGATGTCTCGATTCCGATTTATGTCGCGCGGGCTCAGGTGGCTTCGGCGATTGATTTGATCGTGCAGATTGCCCGCTTCTCGGAGGATGGCTCGCGAAAAATCGTCGCGATATCTGAAGTCCAGGGGTTGCGCGAGAACGAATATCAACTGCAGGATCTGTTTGTTTCGCGCCGTACGGGCGTGTCTCGAGCGGGTAAGGTGATTACCGAGCTGGAGCATGTCGGCAATCAGCCGACGTTCGCTCGCGAGGCGTTTGAACACGGTCTGGAGCGGATGGTGCATTTTTCGGCCCCACTTTGGGATTTGAAGCCGGCAGCTCGGTGATTTTCGTGGCGCCCCCCTCAGCCGGAACGCGCCAGCGTCCGGTTCGATTGCAATTTCGACCTGATTGTTACTCCGAACCGTGGGCTAGCGCCCAGCGGCTGATGGTCAGACTGTCTTTCCAGAACGTGCCGGGTGATCACTTTGAGTGCCTAAGTTCGAGCCCGAATTTCATGACTTGTTGTCTATTCTTTCGGGTTATGTAGAAATCGACGCAACATTCCGGCCGAAAGGGTGTTGAATCGAAGTCAAAATACGTTGTAAGATAGAGAGTAACGCTCGGAGAGCCTCGGCGCGGCCGGTATTTTTCCAGCCGGGGACCGGTTTGCGTCCCGGTTGAGGGAAGCGATCAGGCGAATTATCGGGCGTCAAGCCGCGAATCCGTTGGTGACAATCGGACGAGTCGATGTAGAATATGATTCGAAGCCGTCTGACGAAATCGATGAGGCTGCGTCGGCGAGGATCCAGCACTTTGGATTACGTGATGACCCTGGGGGTCTTGTTCACAATGTCCGGATTGATCGTGGGCTACGGCCGGCGGATAATGCAATTGGTGTATGAAATGACCGGCTTCTTCCTGGCCTGGCCGTTTATGTAGTGTTGAAAAACCGAGTCGCAGAAGTCGTTAGACTGTCTGAGATCGTTGGAATAAGTGCTGGAATTCTTAAGAATTCTGCGACAGAATCGCTCCCCTCGCTGAATATATTTGCCGTCGCCAAAGGACGCATGCTATGCGTAAGCCCAGAACGTTCCGTGAATTGCTGGATCGAGTACACAACGACGAAAACGGCGCTGTGAGTCTGGAGACGATCCTCATCATTGGCGCGATCGCCATGCCGATCCTGATTTTCCTGCTGAAGTACGGCTGGCCGAAGATCAAGAATTACTTCAATAATTCGTTGGATACGCTGAATAATTCCAGCCAGAATGTCATCAACGGCCAATGATTCGCGTTTCTAGTGATATCGAAGTGCCCAGGGTGCTTCGATCGGCAGACTAGGCCTCCATTGATCCGGCAGCAGCACCGACAGAACGTCGAGAGATGGTTTCCACAGTCTTGCTGCTGGGGTTTGCACTGGCGGCCGCAATTACCGATTTGTGCTGGAAGAAGATCTATAACTGGACCACCTATCCCGGAATTCTGACCGGATTGGCGGTCAGTGCATTTGAGCCAAACGGGATCGGTTGGGAAGAAAGCCTCCTGGGAATTGTGGGCTGCGGGCTGATGATGGTGTTCTGCTTTCTCTGCTTTCCGTTAGGAGGCGGGGACGTCAAGCTGATCACCATGCTGGCCGCCTTTCTGGGCTGGTATCACGGGTTGGAATGCATGTTGTGGACGTTCGTCCTGGGAGCCATCCTGGGACTATCAATACTGATCTGGAGATTTGGGGTTCTAAAGCTCCTGGGGCGGGTTGGAAAACAGATCTGGTGGCTGGGTGCTTATCGCCAGTGGCTGCCGCTGTCTGCCGAAGACCGTCAAGCATTGGAGCCGCAGTTGTTCCTGGCACCGGCGGCATTGATCGCGGTCGTCATCGTCGAGTTTTCTGTGTTCGGTTGAGCGTACTGTTTCTCATCACGTAGTCATCCAGTCCATTTCGCACCGGGGTGTGTCCCCATGCATCGCGCTGTCATGCAAGCCTGCTTTCCGTGGTTCATCTGGCTCTGTGTGGCCAGCGGGCTGATGATATTGCTGGTGCAATTCTGCGGTGGCCGTGTGGACTGGCGTCGCTTGCGCCGCTTGCCGGAGTCTGAAGAAGGAGCCGTGCAAAGCCTGAGCCTGGTGCTCACTCTGCCGGTGTTCTTGATGCTGGTGCTGTTCATCGTGCAGGTCACCCAGGTCATGGTCGGCATCATGATGGTGAACTACGCCGCATTTGCGGGCGCACGGGCCGCCTCCGTCTGGATTCCGGCCGATGTGACGACGGATGCGACGTTGTTTGACGATCTGACTCAGATCGACAACATTCGCGACCAGTTGAAGGGTGGTCCGGAACGAGCCAACGTGCTCGGGGGAGTTGCTGTCGAAGATCTCACTCGGGCGGGGGTCATGCAACTGACGCCGGGATCAGCGCTCGCCAGCGTGAAATATCAAAAGGTCCTGTTGGCCGCGGTGATTCCTTGTCTCACGATCAGTCCGTCACGCGACGTCGGGACTGGAAGTCAACTCTCGCCCTGGCTGCAGAATACTTACACTGCCCTGAAAAAGCTCTATCCGCAAGTTGATCCCCGGTCGAAGTCCAACCAGCGGATTCCACAGCGGCTGTTAAACAAGTTGTCGTATGCAGCACAGTTTACGACCGTCACTCTAGAGTGGCAGAACGTGGCCCATCCGAATCTCGATGTGGTCTACGGTCCAACGTATAACCCGCTGGCTCATCCCCATCCTGAGGTCCCACCCTGGAATCCCAATGAAGTTGGTTTTCGGGATCCGGTGACCGTGCAAATTCGCCATCGATTTGCGTTGCTACCCGGCATCGGTCGAATATTGGCGACGCCCGCCGTCGACCCGAATTCCACGTCGGGCTCGGGGCTGGCGATTGACCGGACGGCTCGTCAAATTATGATGCAGACGCCTCGCGGCCCGCGCGAGCTTTATACTGTGGACTTGCTGGCGACCGCCACATTCGTGAACGAAGGTTATAAATCATTGATGCGCCATGCTGTACAACCTTAATCACTTCCGTCGTCAGTTACCGATCTCACACGTGATCGGATGGGCGGGAAAGATCCGCACATTGCATGCGGACCAGCGTGGGACCATCAGCGTCTTGTCGGTCATCACGTTAGTCATGCTGACCATGCTGATGGGCATGATTCTGAACGTCGGTGAACAGATTGACGACAAGATCCGGATGCAGAATGCGGCCGATGCGGCGACGTATTCCAGCGGAGTCGTTGTGGCGCGCGGGATGAATACGATTGCTTTCACGAATCATTTGCTGTGTGAGACGTTTGCTCTCACGGCTTATTATCGCGAAGGCAAGGATCGTTACGCTGAGTCATTGGTGCCGGAGATTCTGGATGCCTGGCAAACGGTCGGCACGCAATTGGGAACAGCACAGTTCCAGTTGTTCAAAGATATGCAGCCCGCGATCGCTCCGAAGATTGAGCTGGAGCGGAAGATGGTTAAGGCCTTCGGGGACATGACGGCAGTCAAGTCGAAAATCCTGTTGCCGGCCCTCCAGACGATTCTAGGTGTATCGGCCCTCGCCAATCAGTCGGGTGGGGGAGGAATCAGCCAGGAAGAGGCTGCGGCGACGCATCTGATACCGGTTTTTCAGCGGGCCGTTGTGCAAGCTGTGCCGCAGGCTGCGGTCGCAGTGACTCAGGAGATTTCCCGTCGCAACACGGCCGTCCGCGGTTCTGGAAATCCACAATGTGTCTTATGGAACACGAGAAATGAAGCGCTGATTGCCCACAATCAACTGGATCCCTATGCGCGCCTCTTGCCGGCATTGGACCCGACCTACGAAGGGCCTGATTATGTCTATCTGAAAGCCTCCGAAGCGGGCATGTATCTGGCACGCGCCACAGGCAAACGGCGAGATTTGTCGGCGCATTATCTGAGAGCCTGGAATATGCAGAATGCCTGGGATGCGCCCAATGCGGATCTCCTGCCTTTCGATCGCGATAATATTCATTTCGACTATCGAGGGGGGCGCGTGTCGGCGAAGATGTCGCAGTTCATCAACTTGTGGCGCGGTTTTACGCAGGCCAAATTGACGTTGCTGCTGGAGCAGGAATATCCCAATACGAATCTGCCGCACATGATCAGAATGCAGGATCCGGGGATCACGCAGCAGCAGTACCTGGAGAACGAATTCACGTTTGTGGCGGCCGTGTACCGTAAGCAGCGCAAACCGACGATGCCCGGCATGTATCGGACCCCGATCACTGGTGATTCGCTCGCCTTTGCGCGGGTCTCGGTGTATTTACCTCGTCCCCGATATGTTACCTGGCAAGGCTGTCCAAATTTTCATTGTTATTATGGGGCGAAGACGACGTGCGGAAATCCTTACTGCCGTGACGACTGGCCTGAGGAATGGTCGCTATTCAGTCAGCATTGGGCGGCCAAGATGACTCCCACGTCGGCGGAAAGTACGGTAGGTCTGTTGCAGACGAGTCCCCAGGCCTATGCACCGGGAGTGACACTTCCGAATTTCAGCTCGCTGCAGATACAGGACTTGAAAGCCATCAATACGCATTAAGGACTGGCCGATCCATTACGATCGCGATCATTTGTGGGTCATCTCGAGTTCGACCCACGCTCTGGCGGGCGTGGCTACGGCAGTGTGAGATGTGCTCATCCGAAAGTAGCCCCGATTTTTCAACCTGTTGCACTCGATTTCATGCAATCACGCACTATTAACAAACGAACTCGAGGCCAACGATCAGGCCTCGCTCCGCTCGAATTGGTGCTGGCGTTGCCGCTGTTATTGAGCGTGATGGCCTTGATTGTGAATTTCGGGCATGCGGCGACCTGGAAAATTCGAGGCGCGACGAATGCGCGCCTGGCGATGTGGCGGCATCGTCCCATGTGGTCTGCGGATAGCGATCCCAAGCCCATGAGTTGGTGGCCTCAGGCTGCTACGATGGGAGTCGCGGGTAGCAACCGCATCTCGCAGGTCGATGCGGGCTGGAATCAATCGGCGATTGCCCAAGGCTGGATTAAGGGGCCGGTCTTTTCTGGGGGAGGCGGCTATCTGATGGTGCGTGATAAACGCGTCAACGAGATGAGTGAAGGGGTCTCACAAGGGACCTCCAGTATCTCCCAGCGCTATCCGTTTTTACCCAGCATGGGTTTGATGAAACTCAATGTCGATCATTCTCTCCTCGACAGTACCTGGCAGTACGAAACGATGGGCTATGCAAACAACGGACAGCGTCGGGCGAATGGTTGGTGGAATCTAGAGGATAGTCCAGATTGGGCTGCCGAGAAGCAGGTCTTTCTCGAGGCGGATACCAGAATGGTTAGCAATCCGCAGCGCGAGTTGATGCTGCCACTCGATCGCGACATTAACCCGTGGACTGGGGGTTTTGTGGGCGATTTTTATGCCCGGTATCGCTACGGTAACAACGACCCTAACGATCCGCAGGTCATCCGGCAGACGAAAATCATCAATCCGACCGGGTTGGTCGATCAGATCAAAGGCCGCTCTCAGCCACCGACGCCCGGTGTGTGTAAGACCATGGCGCAAGGCTACCTGGCAATGTATCAGACTCAACTGGCATTGGATCCACAAAATGCTCAATTGCAGCAGTGGATTCAGCAGTTGAAGGATTTTATTGCCCAGTTGCCGTAGTCTGATCCGATTCGTGATTCTAGTTGATGGGAGGTTGAGGTACCCTCTGGGTCCCTCACCCTTCCATGAAGTCGAATATCCTTAGCGGCGTAGCGCTCCGGGCCGAATACAAGACATAGAGTTTCCTCTTCCATGACTTCCGACGACATTGCTGCTGAACCGAATTCGCCGCAGAAGTTGCCGGAACCTGTATCGCTGCCCTCTCCTCCAGCCCGGTCGTTGCGGCCCTTGGCACGCCTCATTTCCAGTCGGACGACCGATCTGCTGGCGATTGCCGTCGTGCTGATCGGGGGCCTCACGCTGGGGCGGCAGATGTTGACATGGTGGCACGAAGATGTTCCTGCCGTGTTGAACATGGGGCCGCTCGAGAATCTGGGGACCGAATGGGGGGCCAATTCGCAGCCGGTGGCGATGGAATTCGGCGGCAGCCAGATTCAATTGATTCGCCAGCAGTTCGATGCAGGCGGCCCGCGCGTGGCCCTGGATGCTGTCCGCAATCGCTGCCAGGAGTTCCTGGTCAACGCTGCCCAGCCCGCCTCGCCGGCTGACCCGTCGGAACTCGAGCAGTTGGAGTCATTGCGAACTCTAACCCCCGACATCGAGCAGCCAGGTCGCTGGCAACTGTTTACTCTGGGGGGGGGCTTGGTCGTAGTGGTCGGCGTCAAAACATTTGACGGCCAGACGGGAAATGTGGACCGTGCGAGTCCCTCCTCAACGCGGCGTGTGATATGCTGGGGACTGGTCTTCCCCGGTCTTTTGCGTGGCATGTGGACGGCCTACACGTTTGTCAGGCGCCAGGGTGACTCTTCGCAGCCGTCCACTGCAGATTCAGCCGGGTTCGAGCTGGCTCGGATCGGTCTTCCTGACGGCTGCCAACGCACGGTATTGATGCAGGAAGCGGGACAAACCGGGTTGCTGGGATTTCGAGGCCGTCTCGATCCTGCGGCCTGGCAGCGTCACTTTGATGGCAGGTTGCAGACGCGTGGTTGGAAACAGGTGGTCCCGTGGGAACAACAATCGGGTGGCTGGTCCAGCCGGTTTGTGAGTCGCGAGGCGGGCCGTGATAATGAATCGACAATTCAAATACAGTTTCATCTCCAGAATACAGATCAGGGCGTGGGCTTGATCCACTGGCTGCCGGGGCGCGAGTCGTCTCCGGTCGCTCCCCAACCAACATCAAGAGGAACTCCATGAAAGGTGTCCCAGGTCTGTTGATCGCTTTGGGCTTGGCGATTGCTGGAGGCCTTTGCAACTGGTTCTACATGGCTCAAAAGTCCCGCGAATTGGACCTCGTCTATTTCGTCGGAGTGGCTGAATCCGGGATCAGGCAGGGAGACACCATCCAGGCGTCGAATCTGACGTCCATTCCCATTCCGCTCCGTTACGCCCAGCGTTTGAAGGAAGTGGCGCCGACCTACAATGACATCTCCACGGTCGTCGGGATGACGGCCTATCGCGACTTTCAAGGGGGAGAACTGCTCCTGACGCAGGATCTGAAGACGCCACCCAACAACGATCTGAAGCGTGACCTGGGAACGGACGAAGTCGCGATCTGGGTGAATGTCGACAGCCAGGGGTTTGTGCCGCAGTTCTTCTCGGGCGGTGATGAGGTTTCATTTATCGTTCCCGCAGGAGGCGCACGCCAGCCGTCGCCGGTGAGTGAACCAGGGCGGCAGATCGAGCAGCCGACCGAGGTGATCGGTCCGTTCTACATCCTCGCGTTGGGAAGTCGCCGTGGTACCGCCGATCGCGCACGAGCCTCGGGGTTGTCGCAAACCGCAGAAACCGTGTTGGCCATCCGCGTGAAAAAGGTGTCGGAAACTCAATTAGATGAGAAGGCCCAGTTACTGCTGAGCCGATTGCGGCTGTCGGGAAATAAGGCATTGGGATTGGTGATGCATTCCGAGCGGAAAAGCAAGGAGAAGTGAGGTGGATTGTCCGTTGTCAGTGGTCCGTAGTCCTTTGATAGTGGCCCGTGGCCCTCAGTGCGAATGACAACTGACAACTGACAACTGACCAAGGGCAACTGACGAAGGACCAAGGACAACGCACAATGAAGGTCTGGTTCAACAAGATGCACGACAGTCGCCGTTCCGTTGTGGACGTGCGCGACGGAGAAGTGCGTATCGGTCGTGATCCGCAAAACACGATTGTGTTGCAGAGCCCGCTGGTCTCGAAGCAGCATGCCATCGTGCGGCAGGTGAGCGGCAAGCTGCAGTTGGAAAACATTGGCCTCAATGGCTGCCTGGTCGGGGAACTGGAAGTGCTCGGCGGCGAGACCGTGGAGTTTTCGCCCGGCGAACGGGTCCGCATTTTTCCCTATACATTGACGTTCGAAGCCGAGGCGGCGACCGCGATCAGTCGGGGTGAACTGGAAGCTCATCTGCGGTCGATCATGGCCGAACTTGAGCTGAAGATTCACAAGAAGTTGCTCGAGCGGTTCGATCTGTATGAGATTGAAGCCAACCAGATCGGCGATCAGGACAGCATCCTGCTGCTCGAAAACAACATCGAGGACGTCTGTCGCGAAGTCAACTTGTTCGGCCCCAGCAACGACGCGCTGCTCGAAGAAGTGACCGGGCTCACGCTGCGTGATCTGCTGATCAATCAGTTGATTATGGAGAGCGGCAAAGAGGGGCGCGATGAGATCTCGGCCCTGACCTCCAATGAGTTTGATATCCCCGCGACCTTGGTTCCTGAGCGCGAGTCGGAACTCCACAATCTATTGACGTTTGCTCGCGAGCGGCTGGAGCTGCAGGTTGCGCATGATTTGAGTTCGCGGATCAATCGCGTGGAATCGAAGTTTGCGTCGGTCTTCCCGCTGGTTCGTCCGCATCTGCATACCGAGCTCCGGAAGTACCTGATCCTGCGGACCTTGAAGAAGGACCTGAAGGATACGGTCTTCGGTTTCGGTCCATTGCAAGATCTGTTGCGAGCCCCCACGATCAGCGAAATCATGGTCGTGCGAAGCGACCAGATCTACGTCGAACGGGCCGGTGTGCTGGAGTTGTCCGGCCGCCGATTTATCTCAGACAAGGTGACTGAGACGATCATCGAACGCATCGTGACGCAGGTCGGTCGTCGTATCGACAAGAGCCAACCGCTGGTGGATGCTCGTTTGCCGGATGGTTCCCGTGTGAACGCCATCATTCCGCCGCTGTCGATCAAGGGGCCGTGCCTGACCATTCGTAAGTTTCCCGCTTACCGCTTCACCATGGATGATCTGATCGAGATGGGATGTATCTCGTCATCGGCCGCCATGTTCTTGCGAGCGTGTGTGATGGAGAAGAAGAACATTCTTGTCAGCGGTGGTACCGGTACTGGCAAGACCACGATGCTCAATATCTTGTCGAGCTTCATCACTTCGAAAGAGCGGATTGTCACGATTGAGGACACGTCCGAACTGCAATTGCACCAGGATCATGTTGTGACGCTGGAAAGTAAGGCGGCGAATGTCGAAGGGGCTGGCGAATATTCAATCCGCGATCTCGTGAAGAATTCGTTGCGTATGCGTCCCGATCGGATCATCGTCGGCGAATGCCGCAGTGCCGAGGCGCTCGACATGCTGCAGGCCATGAACACGGGCCACGATGGTTCGATGACCACCGTTCACGCCAACAGCTCTGAGGAAGTCATCAAGCGTCTGGAAGTGCTGGTGTTGATGGCGGTCGATTTGCCGGTGGCGTCAATCCATCGCCAGATTGCGTCGGCGATTAACATCATCGTGCAGATCACCCGCATGCCGGGTGGACGCCGTATGGTGACCCAGGTCTCGGAAGTGACAGGGATTGATCAGGATACGCAGCAGATCACAATTCTCGATATCTTCAACTATCGCAATGGTGAGTCTTTGCAGGCCACCGGCTATCTGCCGACGTTCCTCGGCACACTGATGGAGAAGGACTTGCTGCAGTTGGAGTTTCTGTACGGAGGCGGACCGAACGAATTCCGTCGACCGATTCCGACGTTTGCTCCTCCGAAGGACACCTCGGGAACCAAGGCGAAAATCATCAACCGCCGTAACGCGGCGCAGACGCCGTCATAGTCGTTGATCGCTCCGCGATCGAAACGCGAGTGCCGGACCCGATCTCTCCGCTTCATGCGAACCGAACGCTCGTGCCTTCGGGCTCTTGTGACACGACATTCACGGCCATCGCCGAGCGATCAGCGACTATGTTGTCCAAGGACTTGAGATACACATGCCCGGTATCAACTTTCTTAAACCCGGCTGACTGTAGCAGGCCGATGCCCGCCGGGTTCGTTTCTGAAACCTGCATTTCCACGACATCGACTTGCTCTTCACGCAGGCGGCGGCAAACGTCCAGCAACAGGGTCTTGGCGTACCCCTTGCGGCGCAGTTCTTGCGGTACGAACAGATCGATCAAGCCGGCAGCGCGGGCCTTCCAGGTGTGTGTGTAGGTCTCCAGACCGATGCAGGTCAATTCGGCCAATGCCGCCCCTCCCCGCTTGGGGACTTCCTGGAAACGGATGGACTCCAACTGTCCCAGGCGAGTCACCCACCACGGTGCCAGGGTTCGCGGCTTGTCGGTGATCTGTAATTGCAACGTGCGGCGATTGCCCAGAATTCGGAAATCGATCGGGTCCGAAGTCGTCTTCAGATCGCGGTGATAGACGAACCGTTGTTCGACTGGAAGATAACCCACCGCCTGAAAGAAGGGATCGGCCAGAGGATCAGACTCCAGGAAGCCAGCCGCTTGGCATCCTCCGTAGAGCAACAGATAAAAGGGATCTCGCGGGGGGGCCGATCCTGCCTGAGCCTGAACGGTGCCGGCGGCCCGCAGATAATTCTCGGCCTGTTCGACGAGTTGGCGGCCAATCCCCTGCCGACGGTAGTCGGGGTGGACCATGATCATGCAGATGACGCCACGCTGGGGCGAGATTCCCGAGCCGTTGTCATTCGAACCGAATCCGGCGTGTACGAAGCCCACCACGCGTTCGCCATCGAGAGCGACGATCAGCCCGCGGGCGTCGAAGTACTGGACTGAAAAGACGAGGAGATCGAGGGCATCGCAGGTGATACCGAACGCCGCACCGCGACCCAGGCCGCATTCGTGCCACAACTTCAGCAATTGCGGCGGGTCGCCGTTCCGGAAGTGGCGATAGGCGATCAATTCACAACTCATCCAGACCAGCACCGGGGCTCAATGCTGGCTCGAAAGTGAGATTTTTTGAAGCGCGGCAACGAATGAAACTTAGCGAAGACGCTACCCGCGAACGGTTATCTCGATGGGGCCACCGCAGTTTAACACATCGTAATATTGGTTATTTGAATTGTCGCCAATCCGACATCGGTTTCTATCGGAGATTCTGGATTGAAAAGATTTTTTTCAAAACCGAGAAATGTTATTGATCAGAGAAGAAGGTTATGGCAGGCAAGGCCCAACCCGTAGCCACGGTCGCCAGACCGTGGGTAGTGCCCAGTCAATAGTCAATCGGTCTGCTATCCCACGCTCTGGCGACCGTGGTTACTCCCGTTCTACCGACCTTGTACAGTCGCGCCCAGCGGTCGATCGATGCATCGCTTACCCTATGACCGACTTCACCGCAGCAACAATTGCCGCCGGGTTTAGGCCGTACTTGTCGAGCAAGCCCTGCGGATCACCACTTTCGGCGAAGCAGTCACCGACGTTGACATAGGCCATCGGCACGGGAACGGTGCGGCTGACAACCGTGGCGACGACGGAACCCAGTCCACCGTGTGCCAGATGTTCTTCCACCACGACGATCCGCTGGGTTTCGCGAGCTGCCTTGGCAATCGCTTCTTCGTCAACAGGCTTGACGGTGTGCATGTCGAGGACGCGGGCATTGATGCCGGACTTGGCCAGTTCCGTAGCCGCGTCCAGTGCTGCTCCCACCATCAGCCCATTGGCGATGATCGTCACGTCGGAACCGTCACGCAGTTGGATCGCCTTGCCGATCTTAAAGTCGCAGCCGTTCGGATAGAGGATGGCGACCTTGCTGCGGCCGGTGCGGAGGTAGATCGGCCCATGTTCGGCGAGCATCGCGGCCGTCGCGGCTGCGGTTTGGACCGCGTCAGACGGGACGATGACCTTCACGCCGGGCAAAGAACAGGCCAGTGAGACGTCTTCGATGCCCATCTGCGAAGGACCATCTTCACCGATCGAAATTCCCGAGTGCGAGCCGACGAACTTCACGTTCATCTTCGGAAAGGCCACTGACATCCGCAGTTGGTCGAACGCATTGCTCAGCAGGAAGGTCGCGAAACTGGAGCAGACGGCAGTCTTGCCGCAAGAAGCCAGACCGGCCGCGACACTGACCATGTTGCTCTCAGCAATACCAACATTGAAGGAGCGTTCGGGGAACGCCTTCATGAAGGGCTCGGTCCGCGTGGAGTTGCCGACGTCGGCGTCGACGACCACGACTTCAGGGTGCTTGGCTCCCAGTTCCTTGAGTGAATCGCCGAACGCGTCACGCGTGGCAGCTCCCAATTTCAAACCGCTCAATTCGCCGTAATACATGCTGGAATCTCTTTATCTTGCAGGCCGTACGGTGGGTTTCGCCACCGGTATTTGATGTGGGGAACGTCGTGTGCCGTTGAACCTAAGCTTGGGAATCCAGGAACGCGATGGCCTTTTCCGCCAAAGCGGGGGACAACGGTTTGCCGTGGTAGTTCAGGTCTCCCTCGGCTTCGAGCAACGGCAGGATGCCGAAACCCTTTTGAGTTTGCGAGATAATGCAGGTTGGACGGTCCTTGATGTTGGTGGCGATCGTCAGGGCGGCCACGGCGTTGGCCTGGCAGTTGCCGTTGACGGTTTGCGTGTGCCAGCCGAACGCTGCAAACTTGTCGGCGATGGGCCGCATGTCGAGGACGTCCTTGGTGGCGCCGGTCTGCTGATAGCCGTTTTGATCGACGATGACTGTCAGGTTGCCCGGCTTGAATTTGCCGGCTGCGGCTGCCGCTTCCCAGACCTGGCCTTCGTCCAGCTCGCCGTCGCCCGTCATCACGAAGACGCGACTGTCAAGCTTGTCCAGATGCATACCGAGGGCTTGCCCGAGTCCGAGCGATAGCCCCTGGCCAAGTGACCCCGTGGAAGCTTCGATGCCCGGCATACGGAGCATGTTCGGATGGCCTTCGAAGACACTGCCCAGTTTGCGGAGAGACAGCGTGGCTTCGACAGTGAAATAACCTGCTTCGGCCATGGCGGCGTACAGAGCCGGAACCGCGTGTCCCTTGCTCAAAATGAAGCGATCGCGTGCCGCCCAGTGCGGTTCTTGCGGGCGGTACTTCATGAAGCCGCCGAAGTAGAGCGCGGTAATCATTTCGACGGCCGACAGGCTGCTGGAGGGATGTCCGCTCCCCGCGGCTGTCGTCATACGAATGATGTGCTTGCGTAAAAGCTTGGCCTTGGCCTTCAATTCTTCGATGGAGACTGCCACGTTCCGTTCCTGCTGACTAAGTTGAGGAGTGTTTTTCCACACAGATCGATTGGAACCGCCCGTGTGCGGGCGGCGGGATTCCGGGGCGTAATGATTTCCGGAAATTTGCACGTCCACATGGTATCGAGCGGTTCTCGGAGTGGCAAGGATTGGGATTTTTTGCGTCCCGTGGCCTGTAGGATGGGCACTCTTGCCCGTCTTCGCGGTAATCCGCGACCTTCGTCTGGCAATCCAACTCGCGATATCAAAAAGAGACGGGCAAGAGTGCCCATCCTACGACGAAGAATCCCGGGGCTTACGCCGCCGGGCTCACCTGTCTAGTTGCTGCTCGCCTGTTTCGGGCCGGTGTCGTCAGTCTTGTCCTGGCCCCATCGTGAATCGAAACCAGACGACATCGTCCGATCCCAATTCCAGCGAGACTTGGCCTCTCAGGCGTGTCCCGTGTAATGTGGCGGTCAGGTTCCCATCATTCTCGTTGAGTAGCTCGTATTCGCCCTGATCCCAACGCTGGACCTGGCCCCGCTGGCCGCTTACTGGTCCTTCGTATTCTAAATAAACCAGGCGATGGTCGGGCAGTGGCGTGGCCCGGATGGGGATCGTCTGATTTGGCTGCTGGTCCAGCCGCCAGGTCCGTAGAACTCCTGCGGATTCCAGCATGAAGTCCCAGTGCCACGTGGGATGATCGTGAGTCAGCACAACGAAGTGCGGCATGATGGTTTCCTACGTCAGCATGTCTTGTTGTCAAGCGTCATGGATTGCGAATTTTTTTTGAAGGGTGTCGATTGACTTCGCTGATTCACTGAGTAGGCTATGCTCGCGTTGACCTGATCTTCATCATCAAGGACCGGCAGTCAGTGATGGAACTGACAGAGTCTCAATCGAGTCGCTGGCCCTGTTCGCAATCTGATAGCAAACGATTTCTAACCGCATCATACACGACCGACAATTCAACGACCAAAATTCAACGGCAGACTTCCGGACAACCGCTGCTTGGGTCAACCAGGATGACCCGCTGGTCCGTCGCTGGCAGCCGTGCTGCACCGCTCGCGCGGGGCGACTGGCACTCCACTGACACGCGGCATAGCGCTTGGCACGGATTGATAGGGGGCGGTGACTCTCCAGGTTTTGATCTGGAGGGTTGTCCGGGAGCGCTGTTGAGTTAATGGGAGTTGATCGTAGGATGGCCGCCTCGGCCGTCTTCTTTTTCCCGTGAGCGATCTCTAACGCATTAACGTTTGCGTTGTTGGCAGGCCGCTTGGTGAACTCGGGGGTCGGCCCTACGATTTTTCGATATTGGCCGATGCTGGTCTTTGAGCAATCGTCGGTAACTGGCGGCCAATTTCGAAAACTCGTACGCCCGACCCTTGGGTTTTCGAAGAATTCGATAGCCGGGGCGGCCATCCTGCTGGCTTCTACGATGCGGGGTTCTTGCCCTCGCGTTCGGCTTTTTTCGCCTTGCGGGCTTCATCCTTCTTCCGTCGTTCGAGCACGACCTGTTCGATACTTTTGACGATGTCGGGTTGCTGTTTGTTGAACCGCTTGAAGTATTGTTCTTCAATAAATTGCGGTAACGGCACCTTCCAGCGCTGTTGCTCGTAATTGACGAACTTGCCAAGCCCATCGGGTTTCATGCCCAGTTCACGGGCCATTTGTATCTGGGCGTCGGACAGATGGAATTTCTGTCTGGCACTGACCCACGGTACTTCGCTTTTGGGAATGAAATTCTTCTTGGGCATTGGAGATCAAAATTGAGGATGGTGTACGAGCAAAAACCCTACCGCTGATGGTAACAGCAGGATGAATGCTTTCACGGACAAGTTAGCCTGTTTCATCACGTCACCCCGCGGACTGACTACGTATTCTAATCACGAGTCAGGGTGAAATATCTACCGCATTGACGTTTTCGCTCTGGGCAGGCCGTTTGGTGAACCCGGGGGTCGGGCCTACGATTTTTCGATATTGTCCGATACTCATCAGTGAGCAATCGTTGGCAACGGGCGGCCAATTTCGATAATTCGTACGCCCGACCCTTGGTCTTTCATGGCGGCTACGAATACGCGCAAAAACCCCCGGAACGATTCTTACGCATCGTCCCGAGGGCTTTTGACGGTGACTGTGATTTCACCTATGATCGACTTATCGACGAGCGACTGCTTACTGATGGAAGAAGCAGTCGGGGCCCTTCACCGTGTAGTACGGATATTGGACCACGCCCGGCATCGCGTTCTGCGGTGGGTAGTTCAACCCTTGCGGAACGACGTACTGGAATTTGTAGTGCGTTGGCGGGGCACAGAATTCGTGTCCGCAGCCGTCCGGACCGCAGTCGATTCCCTGGACCGAGGGATCCATCTGCATGTCGCTATAGTATTGATCGTAATTCGTGTAGCCGACGCGTTGAATCGATCCGCCTGGTGCTCGCGCCATCCCCTCGGGGGATTGTCCACGTACAATGGGACTGCTCGCACACCCCGACATCAACGTCATCAGCAAACAGGCGGTGGCCGCCCCAATTGACAAGTTCCGCATGGTTCCCCTCCGTGGCCGCGATAACTCCGGTAGCCGTAGGTGGCGTTACAAATCCAATCGCCGCCAGCATTCGGTTGAACCATATATCGGCAGCCACGTGGCCCAAGCCAGAAAATCCTTACGAGTATTACGACCGATTTTCTGACAACAATCCATTCGTCTTGCAGAGTCTGCCTGATCGCGGTAGATTAACATCCGACGGCGGCCACGGATGGGGGCTCGTCATTTCGTTGCAAGTTCTTGTTAAATAAGTGTTTGCAAGTCTCAACTTGGTCTGGATAACTTGGAATTTGGGTAACTGGGAAGTATTTCCCACACGCCGCCAGTTGTCCTCCCGAGAGACCTTACTCCCAGCCAAGGAGTGCCCGGAGTGTTTGTTTCTGCTTCTACCCGATGTTATTCAGACGTCAGTTTTTGGGACGCGTGTCGCCAGTTGGTGGACCTCGAGTACGACAAAGTCGAGGTTTGGATGGACGAAAACAGCGACCATCTAAAGCCGTCTGAGATTGCCGCGAACCCCGAAGGGTTTCTGGCTCGCTTCCGCGAAAACACACGTCTGCAGCCGATTGCCTTCTGCCTGGCGTCAGATGTCACTGAGAGCACGTTTGCGATCTTATCGAAGATCTCCAAGCAGCTCCGCGTCACACAGATCACGCTGGAAGCCTCGCCGTTGGGAACCCCGTTCAACGCCGAGATCGACCGCCTGAAGGGTTTTTTAAAGATCGCCAATCAGGACGGAATTCGGGTCTCGATTACCACGAAGACCGGCAAGATCACCGAAGACCCCCGGACTGCAGTTGAGCTCTGCCAGTCGACCCCGGGTCTCGGGTTGACCCTCGATCCCAGCTACTACATGTGTGGTCCGCATCGGGGTGTTTCGTTTGAGCCCCTGTTTGCCTACACGTATCACGTCCATCTGCGCGATACGACACCCGAGCAACTGCAGGTGCGGATTGGCTTGGGCGAAGTCGATTACAGCCGCTTAGTGAGCCAACTCGAACGGACTGCGTACAAGCGGGCGTTGTCAGTCGAGCTGCTGCCCGAGTTGCAGGATCCGGCTCATCGCCAGATTGAGTTGCGCAAGATGCGGTTGTTGTTGGAGAGTTTGCTGTAGTTGCGCTGCTCGCATCTCCGGCCGAAATATGAGCTCGAAGCGCAAGCGAGTGCATTTTCTAGTTGATGGGAAATGCACTCGCTTGCGCTTCGAGCTTGTATTGAATCCGCCTCGCGACATCAAATCGGCGTGATGTTGTCTTCGCTCAGACACACCATTAAATGGTACAGCCCGCCCTGCTCGCAACGTGTGATGTATTCGGCGGGCATGTGCTGCAGCGTGTCGGCATCCCATTCCAGGACGCAGTTGGTCGGCGAGGCTTTGCCCGTCACTTCACAGACGGTGCCGGTCCAGCCTGCCAGAGAGAAGTCGGGAAATTCAGGTGACAT
>JAQGHS010000931.1 GCA_028291605.1 Planctomycetaceae bacterium
GCATGTTGCTTCTGCGGTCGTGGGTTTTGTCCTCGGCTGACCAACTGCTGGGCCGCACGAAACCCAAGAAACTGGTGATCGTCTCGAATGACTGGGACGCCGAATCGGTGGAGTCTTCCGAATTTAGTCTGTTGGTTACGCCCGCACATGACGACAACTCTCATGCCTGATGGAATCCAATCACTTCCAGATCGTCCCCCGCAATCGGTCTCGGCCGAATGGGGCAGGGCTCTGATGCGCATCGCCGAGACCTGGCTTGTCACCTTTCACCAGGGACTGCCACTGTTCCGGCGCGAGATGCTGGTGCAGTCGGTGCGGATCAGGACGTACGTCATCCGTTCGGCGTTTGCGGTGGTTCTATTCCTTGTCGCCCTGTGCTATGCCGCCGCGGTGACGGGCACCCCGATCATTGGCGCCGCCGTGCGATTGCCTGGCCAGGGGCACGTCATCCTGGATGCGCTGGTGTGGATGTTGTTCGCATTGATTTATGTGTTCGCTCCGGCCACTGCCAGCGGCGTCATCACGCTCGAGAGGGAGCGGCAGACGCTGGTCTTGCTCTACCTGACGAAGCTCACAGCGTGGCACGTTATTCTCGAGAAATTCCTCAGCCGCCTGCTACCGCTGCTGATCATGCTGCTATTGGCGATGCCGCTGCTGGTACTTGCCTATACGTTTGGAGGAGTCAGCCCCGCCATGCTGGGCACGTCCATGTGGTTTCTGCTGATCACGGCGGTGCAAGTGACTGCGGTCGCGGTCTTATGCTCGACGCTCTGCCAGCGAACGACTCAAGCGTTTATCGTGACCTACGGCGTCCTGCTCTTGCTCTATTTAGGACCGCTGTTCGTCGACATCTCATTGTTTGGCGGCAACTATTATGACTATCTGCTCTCGGGAAGAGTGCGAACTTCACAGAACCTGTCATTGGCGGCGAATACCCTCAGCTCACTGATCGCACCGCCCCCCGCGATTCCCTCCGAGTATGCGTTGTTCGCGTGCTTTCCGCCAACGTTGTATTTAGTACACTACGAGCCAGCAATCCTGGGGACGAGATTTGCATGGTCCGCAATGTTGACGGCAGGCGCCCCAACACTTCTGTCGGCGGCGGTCTGTCTGCTGCTGGCTCCGCTTCTGGTGTTTTACCGCGCCTTCGACGAACAACGATTCAATGCATTCCAGCGAACGAAAAGGCTCGCAGAGAGATTCGGCCTGGGGCGGCGTACTCAAGCATTGCCCAACGAGCGATTGCCACATACTCTAACCGTCCTCCCGGGGAATGATCCGATCGCCTGGCGCGAGTCGACGAAGGGGAGTCGAAACTGGGTGATCTTCCTGCTTCTGTTAGAGATCCCCGCGCTGGTCCTGGCGGTCTGGTTTGCCCGCACGAGCACCGCCAATGAAAATCTGATCTCCGCGGAGATTTTTGGATTGTGGGCGGTGAGTGCCTTATTGATCTGCGTCCATACGGCATCTCTATTCACGCGAGAGCGCAGTCAGCAGACGTTCGACCTGTTATTGACCACCCCGCTGACCAGTGCGGAGATCGTTCAACAAAAGTTTAATGGAATCAGAAATCTGATGATCACCTGCGCGATTCCATTAATCAGTTGCATGCTGTTCGAAGCGTGGTGGCGAACGGCACTGGCCTGGCCCCTCGCCCCTGAGGAGTATCTGGTCCAGGGCGAATTCATCTGGTGGGAGTATCTGATTACGTCCATCGCGTGCATCGTGATCTATTTTCAAATCATCGGCTGGATCGCGCTGTGGGCGGGGATGAGGAATAAGTCGCCGACCCGCGCCACACTTCAGGCATTGGGTGGCTTGCTGGCATTTTGCTGTGTGCCGCAGTTCTTATTGCTGTTGCCGTTGCTGATCCTGCTGCCGGTCCAGATGTTGACCGGCGTCAAATTCGCGGAGATGATTTGGTTGCAGATCACTCCTGTGGTGATGATTATGGCGACAGAGTTCACCAACCTGAGTCCACTCTGTGACGTCCCGCTGGCACCGGCCATTGTGAATGTCACATTTTATGGTGCGTTGTTAATCTGGTTTCGCGGGTATGTTCTACAACGCGCGGATGTGTTGCTGGGGCGGACGGTGCATTATTAGATAGTGCTGAGCCATAGTGCTTAAACTTAGCGTTTGTAGAACAATGGGCATCGGGTCCCGTGGCAGACGCTGGCAGCGTCGGCCACGGGGGGGCGCCAGAACTCTTGGCGAGTTCTGCTACGAATGCAATAATTCAGACTAAGGCTGGTGCCAACAGCGCCTCCACCGCTTGACGGACCAATTCCTTTTCCGTGCCAACTTCTGGCGAATAGCCAACCACATCACCGACGGCACAGATTGATTCAGTCCAGGTACGGAGCTCCGCCCCACACCACAACCGGCCGCAATCGTCAGCGCTCAACTCGGCGTTTTCAAGTTGCAGGTCGTCGGTTCGACCGTGGCGGCCTGTCGCCAGCCAGACGCTCTCGGTTTCCAGGCGGCGACCCGATTCCAGGGTGATCACGACGCGGCGGCCGGCTTCGGACAAACCGATCACGTCCTCGCCACACTCGAAGCTCACGCCCAACTCGTCCGCCTGACTTCGCAGGTCGAAAGTCTCCTCATCATTGAGCACAGACTCTCGGCTCCGACCATCGATCACTTGGACTTTGACACCCCACCAGGCCAGCAGGCAAGCGGCTCGCAACCCGGTGATCCCCGCTCCGACAATGCAGGCTTCGCGAGGCAGGGCGGTCGCATCGAGCAATCGAGCCGCAGCGCACACATTCGGCAAGTCTCGACTCGCAAATTGCGGTCGCTGGGAAACGGTCCCAGTGGCAATCAACATCTGCGGAGCTTGCAATTCCACGGTGGTGGTTCCGGAGACGGCCACGGAATCAGTACCTGTCAGCGCGGCAGAACCGACCCAGACCTGACCGCCTGCGGCCAACAGTTGATCCTGGTACAGATCGATCTCTCGCTGCCATGTCGCCTTCACGTATCCAGCAAACCGGCACCACACGCTGGGATCGGCGAGTCGCAACGCCGTTTGC
Organism: Planctomycetaceae bacterium; assembly: GCA_028291605.1. Taxonomy (GTDB): domain Bacteria; phylum Planctomycetota; class Planctomycetia; order Planctomycetales; family Planctomycetaceae; genus JAKFVC01. The sequence goes on from JAQGHS010000931.1 coordinate 3,039, forward strand.
TTAACCGTTCGCAACAGCGGCCAATCAGCACGGGCCTCAGCCAACACCTCGGAGGGAATCTGTCGCAGGTCGCTCTCAGAAGACGAGGGCAGGGCGACCAGACCGACCTTGTGGCCCAACTGTGCCGCGGTGACCGCTCCCTGCCAGCCGGCAGAACTATCACCGATGACCAGAAGATCCAAGTCCATGTTAGCACCCCTAACCAATCCGCCCCGCAAATTCCTCGCTCAGTCCCTGATCCCACCAGTTACGATCCTCTGTAACTCACTGAAGGTTAACATCGGTAGCGCTGGCAAGATGTTCCGCTTGATACTGATTGCTAAGCAGCAAAAGTTAAGAGGAGGGGCGAAAAGCTAACGGTCAAACTGAGATTGCTCTGTTTGCCAATAATTCCGACAATCCCGCCGGTTGCTAGTCTGCGGCCAGGAGGGAAATGTCGCAATGCAGAGGCATTGCGGTGATAGCGGTTGTAAGACATGGACGACACAGGAGTATTTTCAACCAGAACCTGGCAGCAAAGCGGGTGTGGTTGGCATTCTTTCCGGGTCGGTTTTGACAAGTGGCCATCTTGCAGAAGTCGCCAGGACTTCAACGACAGTCCGTCATTGCAGATTTTGCGTGAAAAAGTCTCGGAATTCAGACAAAACAGGCAGTGTTATGCGGGTCGCATTTTTCGAAGATCGGCTGGCCACGGACTTCGGTTCGCTTGCGCTCACACGGCCCATCTTTGAGCTGGTTTGCGGCCATTACAGCCTGCGCGAACGCTTAATCCGGCACTGGGAAATTGATGACTGGGGCGCGTTCGTCCGGAATTACCTGGCCGACGTCTACCACGAACAACATCCCGAGGCTCACGTCAATGACCTCGATTGGCTGACAGGAGACGTGACCCTACTCATTAATGGTCGCTGGCTCCCGGATCCCAAGTCGCTTGATGAGCTCGACTTCCAGGCAATTGGGATGTGCGGCGAAACCCCAGTGTATGTCGTATTGACCGCCGAAGAGGCGCTGCATCTGTGCGATGGAACCTGGGAAACGACGCTGCGACAAGTGGCCTCCGCGCGGCGACAAGTGCCAGCGGGTGGCCGAGTCTTCCGCTATCCGTGGGATTTGATCGAGCACAACCCCATCCAGATCCGGCATGATTTCGAATTGAGCGGCTGCGGAAATGTCCTCCCTGAGCCACATCCGCAGGTCGCGTGTCTGGGGCCCCCGGAATGGATTCATATTCGGCCCTCGGTGCAGATTGATCCGTTCGTCGTCATTGATGCGAGAAATGGTCCGGTCAGCGTCGACGATGGAGCGGTCCTGCAACCCTTTACACGCCTCGAAGGTCCCTGTCACATCGGGCGGGAAACTCAGTTGTTCCGTGCGAATATCAAGGCAGGCACGACGCTGGGGCCTGTATGCCGTGTCGGCGGCGAAATCGAAGCCGCCATCATGATTGGGTACTCGAATAAGTACCACGACGGCTTTCTGGGCCACAGTTATGTCGGAGCCTGGTGCAATCTCGGTGCGAACACACTCAGCAGCGATTTGAAAGTCGATTATTCGCCGGTTCGGGTTCCGTTAAATGGAATCAGTGTAGATACCGGCCTGAAGAAAGTCGGTTGCTACATCGGCGACTTCACGAAAACCGGGATCGGTGCCCTCTTTAATACGGGGACCTCCATTGGCATGATGTCGCTCGTCCTCCCTTCGGGCGACTACACACCGCGATACGTCCCCTCTTTCTGTGGGGTACGCGGCGGCGAACTGACCCCGGGCCTGCCATTTGAACGGTGGCTCGACACAGTCCGCGCAACTCTTGAGCGACGCGGGGCGGAGATGACTTCTACGCAAGAACGACTTTATCGTTACCTGCTACAAGCCACCAAGCGCGACCGAGACGAAGCATCCTTAAGATATCAAGGTGGCCGGGGTACTGTTTCGATAACCTAGAGCCATACCACTGGCCGCAGTTTTCGACTCACTCCTACCTAGCTCGCAGCGCCAGGGAGTGCATTGCCTCCAAGAATCAATAAAGAATGCAGTCGCTTGCGCTTCGGTCTATTAATTGAGGTGGCGACCTCCAGTTGTCACGTAAGACGCTACACCCTTAAACTACTTGTAGCTTCCTCAAATTAACAGTTGCGAAAATCAACTTCAGACGACATATCTTTCGCAGTCGACTCGACCGTTTTTGTCGGGTAATCAGTCACGATCGGAATTTTGGTTAGACGATACATCAATCGCACTCGAGGACTTTTAGCCAAAGTTTCTCTAGCTTATCAGGGCAGGAGCAGATCAGCACCATGAGTTTGTCGCGTCGCGATTGGATGAAGACTGTCGGAACCGCCACATGTCTGTCGATGCTGAGTGGCTTCGCGATGGGCCAGGACGCCACTGCCTCCGCACCGGCTCCGGAAGGCATCAAGCCGGCGGGAAACACCGATCCCTTGTTCGATAAAGTCGATCAGGCGATTGCCATTACGGCCCGTCGCCAACTGATCGTCGGACTGCATTCGCCGTGGCAGGTCGTGCATGGTGTGCTGGCGCTCCGTCAGGACATGATGATGAAAAAGCCCGGCGGAGGCGAAATGTCGGGTATCGACTGGATGGCCAGCGGCGCTCTGTGGAAGGGCGACACGATCTTCAAAGTCACCCCGCACGGCGGACAGGGGCATCCGTTCAGCTCAAAATATGACTTCGAAGGCCACCCGACGCAGTTCCTGGGTTACATGTGCGAAGCCGATATGCCGCTGGACTTCGAGTTCCAGGCCGGCCCGAAAAAGATCACCGTTGCGGACATCATTAACGATGCCAAGATGACGATCTCTGAGGGCCCCGAAGTCACGTGGACGCTGTGGGCTCTATCCCACTATCTGAATTCGGACGCGACTTGGATGAACGCCAAGGGCGAACCGTGGAGCATCGAGCGCATGGTGCGGATCGAGCATCAGCAATCCGTATTGAACAGTGCCTGCGGTGGCACTCACGGACTCTATGCCCTGGCTTATTCCCGAAATAAGCGTCTCGCCCAGAAGCTGCCGCTCACTGGCGCATGGGTATTCGCTGACATGAAGGTTAAACGTTATATCCAGGAAGCGAAAGCTCTGCAGAGTAAGGACGGTTCATTCTCGTCAGCCTACTTCCGCGGTCCTGAGACCAACAGCGATTTCACCAAACGCATTCCAGCCAATGGCCACACGCTCGAGTTCCTGATGTGTGCCCTGCCGGAAAACGAACTCAAGCAACCGTGGGTTCGCCGTGGAGTCGAATCGGTCGCCCAGGATCTCATCGACAACCGGAAGACTCCCTGTGATTGCGGTCCCCTCTTCCATGCGTTGCACGCGTTGAAGATGTACAATTATCGAGCGAATCCGCAAGTGAAAAACTATTCGGATCGGCCACCGGTGCAAGTCGTCAAAGACAGCGAAAAGGCCGCGACGACGGTTGCTCCTCCGCCGCCTGTTCCCGAAGATGTGATCACATCCGAGCCAGGAAAAATCAGCCGGAAGTAGAGTCGCAGCAGCTCACGAAATGAGATTCTTGTAGGCCGGACAGGATTGTCCGGCCTACATCTCTTTGCGGCTTCTTGGAAGCACGCTGACTGATATCGCTATAATCAGTCAATACTTCTCCAAGGGCCTGCATCAATGCGTCGATTGCTCGTCGGTTTCCTCTGTCTCGTGGCGTTCGACTCTCATTCCGAGTTGCTGGCGGCCGAGCCGTACTTTCAGATTCGGGTCGTTGATGCCGCCACCGGCCGCGGCGTACCGCTGGTGGAACTGGAGACCGTCAACAACATTCGACTGGTCACCGACAGTGCTGGAAATATCGCTTTTCACGAGCCGGGTCTCGCCGGCCAGGACGTTTTCTTCCACGTCCGCAGCCACGGTTACGAATACCCCGCCGACGGCTTTGGAATTCGGGGAACCCGCCTGAAGATCACGCCGGGTGGCTCGTCGACCATCAAGCTGCCGAGGCGAAACATCGCGGAACGGCTCTATCGCATCACGGGCGGTGGCATCTATCGCGACACTTTGTTGCTGGGTGAGAAACCGCCGATCTCTGAACCGGTGTTGAATGCCCAGGTGATCGGGTCGGATAGCGTCGTGAATGCCCTGTATCTCGGCCGGCTTTATTGGTTCTGGGGCGACACCAATCGGCCCAGTTATCCGCTAGGA
>JAQGHS010000937.1 GCA_028291605.1 Planctomycetaceae bacterium
TCTAATTTCACAAACTCAGGCAATTCAATATCAGCGCCGCGACTCAATGATAGCGAATTCCCGGTGACAACTCACGCGATCTACCTCGGCGGCTTCGGTGCCTTTTTGATGACATTGATGGTTTGCGAGATACTGTTGGACTGGTTCAAGGAGTTCGTCAGCGCCACGGACACGGTTCGCGTCGTGATATTCAGACCGGCCCCCTTGGTCGAGAACGTGATGCCTCGCAGGAATGGCTGGATCATTCCCGTCGTCACATTGGGGCCAAGAAGAATCTGCAATGACAGATGATTGGTCGTGAACTGGACTCCGGTGCTCGTCCCCAGAGCTGTGAACGACGGAATATGGATCAGGTCGTTTGGCTTCTTCTTACCGACGGCATTGATCGAAATCGTCAGCGTGCCGCCCCCCAAATCGGTGCCCATCACCAGGACTCCGGGCAGGACAACGACAGGCGCTTGCTTGTTGGTCCAGGTCACGGCCCCGCCACCAACTTCCAGATGCGGAGCCACACTGTCAGACACGTCGGTCACTGTCACAGTGATATTTTGAGTCGTAGTCCGTCCGTTGCCGTCGCTGGCTGTCACCTGCAGGTTGTAAGCGTTGTCCGCACCGCTGTCGGTCGGATGTTCAAAGTCAGGTGCTGCCACGAACGTCAGCACACCCGCGTTGGTAATGGAAAACTTTGCGGCATCGGTCCCTCCCGTGACGCTGAACGTGACAGTCTGCGAGGGAACGTCGGCATCAGTCGCCGCGACCGTTCCCACAGCGGTCTGATTCTCGACAGCGGTAAATGTCGCCCCTGAAGTGAACGACGGTGAATTATCATTGACTGCCGTCACCGTCACCGCGATGTCCTGACTCGTCGTGCCTCCGGCACTGTCATCGGCGGTCACTTGCAGGTTATAGATATGGTCTCCGCCAACGTCTGAAGGATTCTCGAAATCGGGTGCGGTATTGAAAGTCAACACGCCGGAACTCGTCATACCGAACTTGCTCGCATCCACACCTCCGGTAATGCTGAAGGCCACCGTCTGAGCTGGAATGTCGGCATCCGTCGCGGTCACGGTTCCCACCGCCGTCTGGTTTTCGGCCACATTAAACGCAGCCAGTGATGTGAATTCCGGGGGTACCGATACAACATCATTAATCGTCAGCACGGATTGTTGTTGCTGGCCAAACGACCCGCCCCCCATCAGATTCGACAGCGACAGATTGACCGTTTCCGGGCTTTCAGCATCGCTATCGTGCCGCGTCGGAATCGTAAATGTCTGCGTTGTTTCGCCGTCCTCGAAGATCAGGATGCCGGAAGTCGCAGTGAAGTCGTCTCCCACCGTGGCCCCACCACTGGTTGTCGCATACTGGACAGTAATGGTGCCATCACTGCCGATCGTCCGTGTGACCGTAATGGTGGCGTGGCCCCCTTCTGAAACACTGTAATTCGCCGCACTAAAGTCCAGATGCCCCCGGACCAACGCGTCGTTGACGGTCAGGTTGATCGTCGCCGTCGTACTCAACGGAGAGGTGCCGTTATCCGTAGCACGGAACGTAATTGGATAAACACCCGGTTGAGTCAAAGAGGTGGTCTGCCAGGAGAACGCGCCGGTGGTCGGATTGATCGCCGCGCCGGCTGGCGCGCCGGCATCCAGGCTATAGGTCAACATCTGAGCCGGCAGATCCGCATCATCTGCAGCGACACTGAAACGGAACTCCCCGCCTTTGGGCGAACTCAAGGCGAAGATCTTCTCGAACACGGGTGCCGAATTGACATCGGCCACCGTGACATGGAACGCTTGGGTCCCGCTGAGGGCTGGCGTCCCGGTATCCGTCGCGACGACATTAATGGTGTAGGTCGCAGGTCCCTGCACCTCAGTCGGTGTCCACTTCACCTCGCCCGTCGCCGGGTCGATGTCAACTCCCTCCGGCGCGCCCACGCCGAGGCTGTAAGTAACAGTATCACCGTTCGGATCGACCGCCGCCGCAGTGAGTGTCAGCGTCTCGCCTTCGTTCACATTCTGATCAGCGATCGCTGCCACGACCGGGGCCTGATTCACAATTGTCACAGAAGTGGGCGAGTAAACATAAACAGGCGCATTGATCCCATCGTCGACCATGGCGTAGACATAGTACGTACCGGCCGCAATGCTGGTCGTATTCCACACGTATGATTGTCCCGCCCCGGTTCCCGCAATGTCCGCCGCGATCATCGGGCCGTCAAATCCGGCGTTGTCGGTGTCATAGAAGAATGTGACCTTCGCATCCGTTTCGGTGGTGATTGCATCGTAGTTGACCGTGATTCCGTCCACCCCGGGAGTAAGCGAGTTAATTGCCAAGGTAGGTGGTGCAACCTCATAGAACCCGTGCATCGCCACTTGTCCCAGTCCCACTTCATTGGGAATGCGAATCGTCCAGTCGCCGGGAATGGGATTCAACAGTCCGACCGATTTGGATGTCGGTCCGGACAGCGGAGCGATCAAGCCAATCGTGGTGTTGTTGAAATCCTCTTCCGTGTAAACAATGCCGTTCGGATCGACGACTTCGATCGGCACATTTCCGACAGCGTTCTCCCAGGTTGCAGTCAGCATGAACGAATCAGTACCTGCGGGGATATTAAATGTTTGCCCGACTGGATCCTTCAAGCCGATGAAATCGACCTTCCCATTGAAGTAGATTTTCACCCCGATCTGTTTATGCCCCAGGATCGGCAGGTTGACGTCGCCGTGCAGCACGAAATAGTCGTTCGCCGGATTATGATCGTTTGTAAACTGCAGCTCGGCATGAGCACCGGCCAGCGTTTGCGGCGAGATGTGAATGCCCAGGATGCCCGTATCGATATCGGGCAGATTGATCGTCGCATCGGCTTTGAACGACACATTGCCGGCTGCGTTCCCTGTAAAGTCCACAGACAGATTGATGATGTTGTCGATCAGATGGACGTCGGTGCTGATATGAATGGCTTTCTTCAGCCAGTCCAGATCGACACTTGCTGGCGAACCATTGTTTTGCCCGCTGTTCTTAACCCCCTTCAGCAACTCGACGGTCCCCGTCGCGGAGAGGTGCTGCGTATTCACTTCCGCGGTGACGTCGAGCGACACGATCGAGATACTAAAGTGTTGCCCGCCGAGGATACTGGGCAAGTCAAACGACACGCTGGGCAAATAGGTGAATCCCGCTTCGCCGTCGAACGTCGGATGATTAGTAGACAGTCCCTGGACGCCGCCGCTCAGGCTTTGCAGGAACGCCCCAGGCAAGAACGGGATCGCCAGATTCAGCCCAGCGACACCTAACTCAACCTTGTCAAGCTGCCCGTTCACGAGCCCTATGTCGGCAGAGACCCCGAATCCCCCCGGCATGTAGAGCGTCGCGCTCCCCTCAAACGAATTCGTGTTAGTGTCGATATGCAATTTGACATCTTTGAGAGTCCAGTTATTCGGAACGATATCAATGCGTTTGATGGTCAGGTCACCCACGACTCCGACCTGACCCGCTTTGACCTGGATGAAGTTGTTGCCGGTCAGATCCGCCGTCGTGCCGGCAATAATCCCGCCAAACAAATCGGGCAGCATCACCTTGCCTTGGATCTTCAGGCGATCTTGATCCGAGTCGTAATCAACACTGAGGTCACTCGCCTTGATCCCGAGTCCCGCCAGATCGAAATTGACGTTGGGAAAGCCAATCGCCCCACCCGAGAAGTGCGATGTCACCCCGCTGGCATCAACGTGTAGTCCCGCCCCCACTGCGAATGTCAGAAGATGATCGCCAAACAGATTGGGCAATTGCAGACGCCCGCCAATATTAATGCCGCCGTTCACTAACTCCAATTGATTGATGTTGACTCCCAGTCCGGCGACCGTCAACGAGCCTGGCGCGGCGGGAGCATCGAACGCATGTGTCTCGGCGTGCCCGATGTCGAACTGGAATGTGCCATCGAACAGGACCTGTGAATAGCTTCCAATGTGAGCCGTGACTGTCCCCACGGCAACAATCATGTCGGCGCCGACAGAGATCGAACCATCCACGTCCAGCAGCGACTCAGCGGGATTACTGCTCAATCCAATATGAATCGCGCCAGTGGCTTCGAAGTGCTGGTTCGTCCGATTGAATCTCAAGCCGCCGTTATCGGCTTCAATATGCAACAGGCCGAGATCGGGGATCGGTGCCGGCTGCACTGTGATCGTGAAATCTTTCGACTTGCTGGTCGTGAACGTCCCGTTGCCGCTGTAGACGGCATGGATCGTGTGCACGCCCGCAGCCAGATCCAGCGGCCCGACGGCGTCGCCACCGACAACGTCTGCCTGACCGACCTCTTGATTGCCCTCCATGAACGTCACTGTGCCATCAATATCTCCCACTGTAGCCGGGAAATATTTGGTGATGTTGGCATGAATCAGGGCCTGATCTTCAATCAGATTCGGGAAGTCCAGCTTCGTAGCGGTCCGGCCCGGGTTGACGATCACATTGATCTGCGTCGGCCCGGCGGCACTGCTGAAGTAGTCGTCGTCACCATTGTAGACAGCCGAAATCGTATGCAGGCCGGGATCAAGAAATAGCAGATCCGAGGTTGCGACGCCGTCCACAATGGTAGCCGACCCCAGGACGGTGTTGCCCTCTTTAAATGTGACGGTGCCAGTGGGGACACCCGGTGCGTTCGACACAATCTTATCTACGTTGGCCACGATCGTGATCGGGCTGCCCTCTTGCAGATCGGGGAAGGACATCGTCGTGTGCGTCCCGCCCGCATTCAGCAGGACGCTGGTTCGGCCCTCAAAGAAGTTCGGATACAGGTTGATCAGATCCTGTGTCCCATCTCCATCAACGTCGCCCACCAGCAAACGGCCCGCCTCGGTGATGAGAGTTTCGTCTGATCCATGGGGATTGCGATCGATGTTCGTCACAGGGCCGAACTGGCCGTTCCCCAGGCTCTTGGCAATCCCAAAAATATACTCGGTGCCGCCATGCACCTGCGCAGAAATGCCGTCGGTGATGTTGATCGCCAGGTCCCCCGCGGAGCTTCCCGCGAAATTACCGATGACGGCAGTCGCGATCTGTACCTGGGAATTTGCATCAATGAAGGGGGAGGCAGCAAACGCTTGAAAACTGCCGTCCGCCTGACCTTGAAACAGCTTGATGCCACCGGTTCCATCGAGTGATTTCACCGCGAGATCCAACAGGCCGTCACCGTTGATATCGCCCCCCTGAAGATCCTGCCCCAGGCTGCCCGCCGCGACGGCGCTCACCGTAAAGATGTCTGGGCCAGAGGTTTTCTTGATCGTTAGAATGCCAGACACGGCATTGGGGCCCGTTCCAATCTTCCCGAATGAAAAGATGGTGTCGTCCAGGCCATCTCCATTGAGGTCTTCCACCAGGGCTTGATTGCCTTCGTCGAACGACTGGTTGTTCACATTGAATTCGGCGTCCTGATGGTTCGCATTCTGCAGCGGGACTGGTTGCTCGACGAAGGTACCATCCCCCTGGTTGACCATCAGTCGCATGTCATTGCCGAAGAAGGGCAGGATGGCCACATCCAATCGATCCGTACGAGTAAAGTGCCCCAACAGTACTTGTCCCGCTGGATTGGTCGTTCCGATCTGCACACTCACGTTCAGAGCCGTGACCGTACTATTATTCGCAGTGAGTCCGCTGGCCGAGCCTTGAAACACCTTCATCTCGAAGGTGCCATTGAGCATCACGAGATCGTCATAGCCGTCGCCATTAACGCGGCCCACGGACATATTGAAGGCGTCAAAATTATTGACATTCGCCAGCGAGATTGCCGGCTGAGCCTGAAACGAGCCGGCCCCATTCCCTTGCAGCACGATCAGCTTCAACGGTTGCCCGATCTGCAGGTAAGACAGCGTGGCAATATCGAGCTTGCCGTCGCCGTTGAAGTCACCTGTGGCCTCATGCACCAGAAACGAATCGAGCGTCGGATAGTTGGTAATCACAGGCGCCGCGAACGTCAACAGTGTCCGTTCTTCGAGTGTCTCAATTGAGTGCCGCAGTCCCGTGCGGCGAACCGCTCCCGAGCCCCGCCGAAACGTCTTGAAGCACCACCGATGCCAATCAAATCCGAGCATCTCGGGGATCCCTTTAAGCTGCGTTTGCAAAGCATGACACGATCGATCGCCTCAAGTCGAAGAGACCCATCACATCTAACGAATATTCCAAATGCCCCGTTTGTTTCAATTATGGAACATGTAGGCGCCAAGGCAGTGACATGGAGAGCACATCACTATGCATTTACCAATTCGGCATCTTGGATAGGCATCAATATAATATCGAGAAAGGTGGCAATCATGCCTGATGTGTCGCGCACTTATGACGGCTTGATCAGAAGGCTTGCAACAGATCCCAAGTCTTTTCCTTGGTCTTGCCCGGCCAGAAAGGCGAGCGTCCGGCGTAAGCCGGATGGTTGTCAGCGAGCTGCGAGCTATTGGGAATCGACCGTTTTCAGAACCAGCTCAGGCGAGCCCGGCGACGTAAGTCCCGGGATTCTTCCGTGGGATAGGCTTCCAGACTGTCATTTGTCATCTCAAGTGACAAACCCGCAGTCCATTCATCCTACGATCACCACTTTGACCGCCACATATCCATGGTTCACCACTTTGTCGCTTCGCGATTGAAAGGCTGGAAGCCTATCCCACGACGAAGTTACGCCGGACGCTCGCCTGGCGGCGCAGCTCAATCGGATTGCTCGACCGGCTTCTTGGGGAGGTTGCGGTAGCCAAAATAGCTTCGGCTCTTAATGATGTCGACGACTTCGTGTGGGACCATGGATTCCCAGGATGAATCGCGGCCTCGGATCTTCTGCAGCACGTCGCGGGAAAAAATCGGCAGGCAACTCTCATCGAAATTGTTGAGCTGTTCGATACATCCCCGATCCACAAGATAGCCGTACAGCTTGCGCAGCTTGGGGACGACTTCGAAATTCTGCACGGCGGTGAGATCCCCAGTGACGGGATCCAGGAACGGGTAGATATAGAGCTTCAGGTCGTTCTTAAAAAGTCGCCCGAACGATTCCAGAATACCCCCTTCGAGATGGGTATAGTACTTTTCATCGAACAGTTCGCGAAGGCTCGCGGCCCCCATCGTGATGACGATGCGATTTTTGGAATATCGCGCCAGGTACGCGGCCAATCTGTAGTACTCGAAGTAGTTCGAGATGAGCACCGTTTTGCCTACCGCCGCCAACAGATCAACGCGTGCCAGGAAATCCCGGTAATCGAGTTCCCCGCTGGCCAGCAGATTGTTCATGGTGATCTCGAACAATTGCACGACCGTTTCGCCTTGAACCCCCGGCTCGTGCGAGAATAGCTCGTGGGCACAGCGGAGCATATCAATATTGACGTTCGTCACCGGCCGGAAGCTGCCCCGTTCGACCAGGATCGGTTTCTTATAGAGCACCTCCGACGGCTGCAGCATCGTGCCGTTGGCGGCAAACATCGCCGCATTACTCAGGCCAAGTTGCACCAGCTTCAGGCTCATGATGCGATTATCGACGTGCCGGAAGGCAATCCCCGAGAACTCGATCATGTCAATTTCGAGACGCTGGATACTCAGACCATCGAGCAACGATTCCAGGAGTTGTTCGGGTTCGTGATGCAGGAAGAAAGCCCCATACAGCAGGTTGACGCCGACGATGCCCAGGGCCTCCTGTTGCAACGCATTATCCGTATCGAGCATCCGGACATGAATAATGACCTGGCTGTCCTGGTCACGCGGATGGGCCTGAAACTTGACACCCATCCAGCCGTGGCATTCGTTGGTCCCCTTGAAGTTTCGAGCCGAAACCGTATCGGCGAAGGCAAAGAAGGCGGTGGTGTCGCCACGCGTTTCGCTGAGCTGTTCGACGTCACGTCGGTATTCAAAGTCGAGCATGCTCTGCAGACGCTGCTGACAGACGTACCGCTCGCATGCGCCGTAGTAGGCGTCGCTGACGGTCATGTCGTACGCGGAGATACTTTGGGCAATCGTCCCCGCTGCGCCGCCAACTCGAAAGAACCAACGGACGACTTCTTGTCCCGCACCGATCTCCGCAAACGTGCCGTAACGGCGCAAATCAAGATTGATCCGCAGCGCCTTTTCTCGCGTCTCGAGAACCTCTTTGTGTGGGTCCTGGTCGTAAGTCGTCATCGAGTCACTCTCCAGTTGATTCCGCTTTGGGCTGCAGACCGGCCTGGGCCTCGCGCAGGGCCCGGTTCTGCTCCTTGAGAGCCATTTCCAGCCGAATGATCCGCTCACCCGCCCGTAAGCGGACACGCAATTCGTCCTTATCGAACGGCTTACTTACGAATTCGTCAGCTCCCGCTTCCATGCCTGTCACCAGGTCGTCTTTATGTGACCTCGAAGTCAGCAGAATGGTGTAGGCATAATTGGATTGCGAATTCGACCGAATGCGCCGAATCAACTCCAGGCCATCGAGCTCGGGCATCATCCAGTCGCTCAGCACAATCTGAAAATCTCCCTGCTCAAATAAGTTCCACGCCTCGGCACCGTTTGAGGCCACCGTGACCTCGTACCCCCACTTCTGGAGGTAATTCTCGAGCAGGCGGCGGGAGACGGAATCATCATCCGCAATCAAAACTTTCATCAGCGATCTCCAATGCCCCGGTCGCGGGAACGAACACTTTCTCGCATCTGCCCCGCAACCCGATCGACAGTGTCTATATCATAATCGATCCGTTGGTGCTGTCTAAGTAAGAACTCAAAGTAGCCTTCACGCTCCGCGTGAAGAGGGCCGGGCGCGCGGACAAACTGTTAAGGCATTCGACGTCGACTGCGCGCTCGGCCTTCTTCACGCGGAGCGTGAAGGCTACTTTAATGGGGCGAATTCGGCGGTCCGACGTCCAATGCCGCAAACACACGTGCCACCTCGCGTTCCAACGTGACCAGCATTTCGGCCGTCCCTTCGAATGACTGCTCCCGTCCACGGTCCTCCAGTTCCATCGCCGCATGAATCAGTGGCGCCGCTCCAAAATAGCTGGCCGAGCCCTTGATCGTATGAGCTGCCAGCCGCAACAGCTTGGAATCTCGCTCTTCGATGGCCCGGCGAACGTCGGCCACCAGGGTCGGAGTTTGCGATTTCAATGCGTCCGACAGTTCCCTCAGCATGTCCGGCCCGTTGCTCGATAACTCATTGGCGACATCCCAATTGATCGCCGGCACTGTGGCATCGCGTGCAGTTTCCGGCGGGGCTTCAGGTTTTCGCAGCTCGACGGGTGCTTTTTTCTCGCGCTCAGGCGACGGCCTCGCAGCAAGATTGGTCTTGCGTTCGGGTGAATTCCTGGGTCCCGCGTCGACACTCAGGCACAGGGCAGGGAAGCGCTCGATGGCCCGATACATCTCATCGGGAGCGATCGGCTTTGAGACATAGTCGTCCATACCGGTTTCGAGACAGCGTTCGCGATCTCCCTTGAGGGCCTCGGCGGTCATCGCCACGATTGGGATGTGACCCCCAATCTGCAGCTCACGAGTTCGGATCGCCGCCGTTGCCTCATAGCCATCCATGACGGGCATCTGCATGTCCATCAGCACCACGTCGAATTCCTCTTCGGCGACCATCTCGACCGCCTCTTGTCCGTTCTCCGCCAGGGCCACTTGATGACCGCGCGAACGCAACAAGCCCACTGCCACACGGCGATTGATCTCGTTGTCCTCAACCAGCAGCACGCGACGTGGTTGAATGGGTTCCGATGTCGTCGCGGGTCTCGACGGGTTGATTTTCACGTTCGTGTAGCGTCCAAACTGGCGGAGTACCTCATTGAGCAACTCTGAGGCAATGACCGGCTTCGTCATGAATCGGCCAATCCCGTACTTCTGGCCCAGATCCGATTCGTTGGGTGACGATCCGGAAGAAATCATGATGATCGGACAACCCCCGCGATTCAGTGTGCCGCGCAGGCTCTTCGCAAAGTGCAGTCCATCTTCGCCGGGCATGTGGTGGTCGAGTAGAATCAACCGAATCGGATGTTGCGCCTCCTCGGCGGCCTGCAGGGCTTCCCGGGCCGAGTCGGCGGAGTCGGCCAGCACCGGTTGCATGTGCCAGTGCTGCAGCATCTCGCTCAGGATGCGGCGATTGGTCAAATTGTCATCGACGACCAGCACCGGCAGGCCGTCCAGCGATTCGAGTTCCGCTGGCTCGTGAAGATGCTGATCGGAAGAGATTCCGAAATCCGCAGTGAAATGAATCGTCGAGCCGCGCCCGACTTCGCTCTCGATCCACATTCGGCCGTGCATCATCTCGACCAGTTGCCGCGAGATCGTCAGGCCCAGGCCAGTTCCGCCGAAACGCCGTGTTGTGGAGGCCTCGGCCTGCTCGAATGGGCGGAAGATCTGGTCCTGTTTTTCGGGGGGAATTCCGATACCAGTGTCACTCACCGAAAATCGCAACCGGGCTCGGTCGTGTGTGACCGATTCCGCGTTCACGTTCACGAAGATCTCGCCGGCCTCCGTGAACTTCACCGAATTACCGATCAAATTGACCAGCACCTGCTGTAAGCGGCCCGGATCGCCACACAGGTGGTCCGGGATTTCCGGGGCAATGCGGCAAGCAATTTCCAGACCCTTCTCGACAGCTCGCAGGACCAGCATCTGCGAGGCGCGGGCCACGCATTCCGAGACCCGAAAGTCCGTGCACTCCAATTCCAGCTTGCCCGCCTCGATCTTGGAAAAGTCGAGAATATCGTTCAGCAACCGCAACAGGATGTGGGCCGACTCTTCCACGGTCGCCAGGTAATCGCGTTGATGCGACCGCAACTCCGTCTGGGACAGGAGCTGCGCCATACCGATAATGCCGTTCATCGGCGTGCGAATTTCGTGGCTCATATTAGCCAGGAACGAGCTCTTGGCACGGCTGGCGGATTCCGCGGCCTCTTTCGCCTGCCGCAACACCTGCAGCATTTTCCGCTGGTCCGTAATGTCCAGCACACCGCAGATCACCGTCTGCCCCTCGGCAGTCTCCACCGGACTGAGCTCAACTTTGACTGGAAATTCCGAGCCGTCTTTGCGGACACCGAACAAGTCCAGCTCCGTTCCCATGGCCCGCGGCACCGGGGTTTCGAAAAACTGATCGCGATGTGCGAGATGCCCGGCTCGAAACCGTTCAGGCAGGAGCATCTCAATCGGTTGCCCAATCAGCTCGGCCTCACTGTAACCGAACAATCTCAGGCTGCGCGAGTTGGCCATCAGGATGTGGCCGTCCTGATGCACCATCAACAACGCGGCCGGCGACGCCTCCACCGCCAGACGGAATCGCTCGCGCAAACCATGTTCTTCCGTCACATCCGTGATGGAACCGGCCATGCGCTGCGCTTGTCCGGCGTCGTCCCAGATGGCCTGCCCCCGGGCACGATACCAACGGTACACGCCCGACTTCGTCCGCAGCCGATATTCGACATCGTATGGTTTATGTTCGGTCAAATGTTCCGACAGTTTTCGCATGACCCAATCACGATCGTCAGGATGCAGATGCGATTCGAACGTCGCGAAAAGGTTGGGAATCTCGTCGTCCGCATACCCCAGTAATTCCTTCAATCGCGGCGAGTAATAGACATCGTTGGTGAGGACTTTCCAGTCCCAGATGCCATCCGTCGAACCACGCACCGCCAATTCGAATCGTTCTTCAATCGCCCGCAGCTTGGCCGTCCTTTCTTCCACTGTATGATCGAGCGCCAGGTTCGTCTGACTGAGCTTCAGATTGACGCGGCGTAGATCGCGTTCGGCATCACGAAACGTCCGCAGCCCATAGGACAACGCGGCGACATAAGCGATCAGCCGCAGAATGTGCGACCACCACCAGCCCCCATCCCAATCCACGGAACAGGCAAACAAAAAACCTGCTACACCAAACAAGGACGTCTGAAAGGCAAATAGCCAGTCCTCAATGTCACCAGTCGAGAAGAACCGTTGCAAAAAGAAGACCGCTGCCGCCAGGAAGCCGATGCTGCTGGTCATATTCAGCAAGATTGCGGCGTAGGTGAACGTCCCGTCGGGAGTCCTCATCGCCGGCAAATCGCCGGAGGCGATGATCGACACGGTGCCGAACAAGATCGAGAAAAACGTCACCAGTATCGGAAAGACAGGCCGATGGATGCGCTCAGTCACGCTGGGAGGCATCCACACCAGTCCAAAGAACACGCTTCCGGAAAATGTCGCCGTGCTGCGCAGCCAGATATAGTGATTGCCAGGACTTGATCCGGCATGAAACAGGTCGAGCAAGCCCATGCTCAAATACCCGGCAGCCATCCAGGGGTAGTGATTCCTGTCTGGCTTGTGCCCAAACTCAGTCAACAGAATCCCCGCGATGGCGAGCGCGATCAGCCCCCCCGAACCCTCGATCAACGAGTGCAACGGCAGGTGGGTGAAACGGAATTCGGGGTGCAGCAATTCGGTAATCGTGGTTGCCAGGATGGGCAGGACCAACGCCAGCATCGTGCCGTTGATCGTCCACGCAACGAAGTTTCTGGGTCGACCCATATTCCTCTCCCGCGAATGAACCAGATGGCCCACTGGCGACTCGGAAGTTGGAGACGGTTGAGTACGGCAACCCCGCCCCAACCTCAAGACCACTGCCCGTTATATTATAGCATACCCCATGAGTCGATCAGGGAGCCATTGAAAAGTCATTCTGTCGTGATTGACGTTTTGCGTTACGGCACGGCCTCCTGTCTGGCAATTGGCACCCATTCGAGGCCGCCGCACGTACCACGAGCATCACAGTTCCCTGTGAATGATCTCCTGCTTGAACTGTACGAACCCGGATTTTAAATAGTTTGGTAACGCAGCGGCGTGATCGAGAGTGCAAGTGTGCAACCAGAATCGTTGCGGCTGGTAACTCCAGGCTTTGTCGATCATGAACTGCAGGAACCATTTGCCCAACCCCTGGCCAATGAATTCACGTGTCAATCCAAATTGGACCATCTCGATCTCTCGCGGCTGACGGCGATCAAACTCGGCAAAACCAGCGCGGACTCCGTTGACATGGAAGACGTGGACCTCGGTCAGTGGATCGCCAATCAACGCGGCCAGAGCCTCATCGGACATCTTGAGTTTGGTTCGCCACAAATAGTCCTGACCTACAGCGTTGTACAGAGAGCGATAGCTCGCAAGTTCCGGCGACCGCCAGTACTCCACCGTGAGGCCATCACGGGGCGGCGGAATGACGCGTCTCGTGGGAGCCATCATCTCTAGATAAAACACGGTGACTTCGACCAACTCCATTTGATGACCCGACCTCTCCGAAACAACGGCGATTTAGAGCGGTATAACACTGAATTATCTCATTCGCTGTCTTCTTTAATTCGCTGCCAATAACTATGAATGAGTCACCGCACCGTCAATGCGGCCTCTTCCCCCAGACCTGAAAGATGCGGGGCAAGCTCAAGACGGTTCGTGGATCACAGGCAAACGCGTTAATCTCGTGAAT
The DNA here is from genome assembly GCA_028291605.1 of Planctomycetaceae bacterium. Lineage (GTDB taxonomy): Bacteria > Planctomycetota > Planctomycetia > Planctomycetales > Planctomycetaceae > JAKFVC01. Next base: position 13,424 of record JAQGHS010000937.1, read on the forward strand.
GACCTCGTTGATCTCCTCGTCTGACGCCAGCCCGGCCCCGACGACAGCCTCGCGAATGTGTTCCATCGTCACGGCAGCCATTTGCTTTCCGGTCCCGTCTCGATATGTCGGTTGAATGACTTCGAAGCCGACATCGTTCAACCCCGCATCGAGAAACATTCCCAGCAAGCGAGGCCCAATGTTGGGATCGCCCCCCCTGCGCTGGACGACCTGTTGATACAGGCTCACATACTTATCAAACGCCGGGCAAGCGGGATGGGAAAAATGGCCGGTAAACTGAATGTCTTCGACGACCACAACGCCTCCCTGCCGAGCCGCTCGAATCATACCTTGCAACGCTTTATCCGCCTCAGACAGATGCGTCAACAAGAAGCGTCCAAACACGAGGTCGTAGAGCGCACAGTCCTGAAGATTGCTCGCACACCCCACTTTGAATTCGACGTCCAACCCCAGTTGTTGCGCCGCCGAGCGAGCCAATCCCAGGCAGTGCTCATCAATATCGATACCTGTGACGCGTCCCAGTGGCAATACGGCTTCCGCCATTCGCAGCGAGACTGTCCCAATGCCGCACCCCACGTCCAGACAGCGCAGACCCGGACGCAAACCGGCTCTGTCCAGCAGTGTTTTCGTCGTGGGCCACTTCACCGAACCTAGCAGACTCAGCCGCTCAGCGCCGAGATCACCGCCACGCAGCACGTAGTCATATTTATCAGGAGAAGTCATTATTGCTCACGCTGTTTAAGAATTCGCTGGAGTCTACCGTTGCCTGGCGTTCAGGAACATCCCTCGCCAAACACCAGTTTTCGCTCGGCCTCATCGAGCATCGGGGCCTGCAATCGCCTGGGGTTGCCGACGTCCTTAAACAACAAGTCGCCGTTCCCCAGCAGTTTCTCGGCTCCGCGTTCGTTTAACAACATGGTTGACTCGATATGCTTGCCCATCTTCAGTCCCACGCGTGCCGGAACGTTCGACGCCAACGGCCCCATGATCGTATCGCGACTTGGTTCTTGGGTTGCCAGGATCAAGTGAATGCCCGCAGCCCGTGCCTTTGCTCCCAGACGGCAAATCTGCTGTTCGATGGCCTTCCGTTCGGCGCGGCCCCGGCTGATCAAATCCCGGTATTCGTCGCAGACACAGACGATTCGCGGCAAGACCTGGCCCGTACTGTCCGCCAGTTGTGAAATAGAATCTGCTCCGTCCAACAACCGATACCGGCGGTCCATCTCCTCGGCCAGCTCTTCCAGAACGTCGGCCGCGGGAGTCTCGTCGGGAAAAACAAGCGGCTTCCACAGGAATGGTGAGTCTTTCAACGCATGGAACGCGTTCCGCTTGGGATCGATCACCAACAGACGCAGCGTTTCTGGACTATTAGTCACTAACAGCCCGACAATCGCCAGCCGCAGCCATTCACTCTTGCCGCTGCCAGTCGTGCCCGCCACCAGGAAGTGAGCGTGTTGAGGCTCCGCGAGATTGGCGCATATCAACTCTCCGGAGAGGTTCACTCCCACTGGAACATGCGAGCCGCCACGTCCCGGTTTGGGTGTGGGCATCTGCGAGCGGACATCTCGAAAGTAAATCTTTTCGCGGTCCTTGCGCTGCACGTCGATCACGAGCTGCCCGAGTTCGCGGCTGATAAATGGCTCAGCTTCCAGTTTCAAGTGCACTTGCAACTCGGCCGTCAGCTTTTCAGCCGCGCTGACTTTCGTACCGCGGCCGAGTTTAATGGGAAATCGCAGGAACGTCGGGCCAACAATAATTGGCTCGTTCAGTTCGACCGAAACGCCGTAATCGTGAAGTGTTTTGACAAGCCCCCGCCCCAGCGTGAGATGCGCGTCTGACGGGACGACGCGTTTCCGTAGTTCGACCTTGATCGGCGCGGACTCCGTCACACCAGCCAGTTTGCCGATCACGTCCAGTAAACGCTGCTTGACCATTTTCAAGTCTTGAGCTGAGAAGACGCGTTCGTGCAATTCTGGCTGAAAGCTGACTAACGCCAGTGAACCCAAACTTCCGACATGGACGGCAGTCACTGAACTTTCATCTGCATTTGCCGCAGCGCTCAGGATCATGTGGTACAGGCATGCCTGGCCCAGATCCACCGCCGGTGACGTACGTCCCAGCTTGATTTCAATCGCACACCACGCGCCGATATCAGTCCGCCGCACGACGGCGTCGGCGATCCCGATCATCCGCACACTATCCGACCAGCCGGCTTCCCGGATCTCGCACACCAGCGGTTCCTCGGTTGAGATACAGGCCGCGAGTTCCTGCCAGGGAGCACGCAGTTGTTCACGAAAGGACTTCCGTTCCTGAGCCAGCCGCCAGGTTAATTCGGCCACCCAATGACACGCCGCCTGCATCGCCTGCCAGAACGATCCCACCTGTAACGCGACGTCATGCAAGGCCGCATTCTGCTGAGTCAAACGCGGCCCCACGAACCGGGCATACGTCTGATCGACGAGCACTTTCTTCCAGACATCAAGATTGGCATCGACTTCATCCAGCATCGCCAACGGGCTGCCCGGCGCAGTACTCCCCACGAGCCACCCCAGCCCCTCATGGAACCACGTTCCGAGGATCGCCGTCGATGCTGCACCTTCTCCCCGGGCGTCGGTCATTCCGTCGGCTCGATAGAGCGCATCGCGTATCTGGCTGACAGTCAACGTCACGGGCATGTCAGAGATCTCCGACGGATATCGTTTGGAGTTATTGGAGTTATTGGGCGTTGCAGATCGCAAACTGGTGACTCACGTCTGCATATCCTCAGCGCGATACAATATCGCTGGCGGACCACTCAGCATGCGAAAACGATCGGGATGACGCTCGGCAATTGCCGTCACGACCTCAATCGGACGCTGCAGAACTTCCACCGCTTCGTCGAGTGGCAATAACGGACGTGTCGCCAGCAGCGTATTGAGCGCCTCGACATCCCGCGTGTCTGAGATGGTCTCACCCCCAAGGTTGCCCGGGCGTCCGAGAACGTCGTCGACGAGGTCCTGCAATCCCTCCGCCAGATTGGCCACCAGCCAATCCTCCAGCGACTGCGGTGCGATCGTTCCGCCATGCCACGACAAGTCACCCGACTTCGCATCGGACAGCAGATCCCGCAACGCGTCCAATGCCGCCAACGCTTCGACCGTCGGATGCATGACCACGGCCTGTTGCTCTTCCAGTTCATCCAGCAATTGGCGCGTCTTCTTAGCTCCGGCCGACATCGGAACACGATTATCGCGAACCACGACCAGACGTTTTAGTCGACCCGTTGCCTGCTGTATTTTAAGCCGCTTCAGCCGCGCGGACAGGCTGTTCATATTGGCCTGCGTACACAAACTGACCCCCGTCCGGCCGCAGTCCGTCTCAAACACCAGTGACACGTCGGGCAATAAGTCATCGCTGACCAGTTTGACGTCCGGTGCCACCAACCTGACAAGCATTGGCAGACCGTGCCGCACAATTTCCTCTGTTCTTTCAGGGGTGCTGGCAGCACGCTTCTGCTCGAAATCGGCCGTCCATTTCTCTCGAAAAAACGTCTCCATCGTGTCGCTAGTGACGGATTCATCTCCCGCAGTGGGCATCGCGGACTTCTCCGGCTCAGCGATTTGAGTCAGATCATCGCCGGAGTCCTGTTTCGATCGCTTCAGCCAGATCTCAAAACGCTCTGCGCACAGACTGAGCAACTTACGTGGGGGAATAAACGCGTTTTTGGCAAACAGCGCATCAAATTCGGCCGGACTGAGCGGCCACCCCGGGCTTGTCGGAATCGTTTCGGTTTCTGCAGCATCGAGTTGGCTGAGTCGAGCCTGGATCAATTGCCGACTTTGGCTGCGATCCAGTGGATGCAGCGTCCAGGCCCCCAGCGACGACATTCGATCCAGATCGGATTTTCGTGCGTGATCGTGAAGGATACTGTTAAATGCGGATTGCACGCAGGAGACGACTAACACATTGCTCGTGCTGTCGTGCAGGGTGCTGGTCACCTGGCCAAATGCGAATACCGCATCGCGGTCACCTGGAGAGATCTGCAACGCTTCGACCTGATCAAAGCTGATGACGACCGGCAATCCATTGCCAGCCAGGCGGCAGAGCATCAACACAATCTGCCGCGATTGGTCTTCTCGCTCTTCGTCAGTTCCTTCGTCCTGTGCCAGGTCCATCCGGGCCAAGGCCGCTTCCGGCAGGGAATCGCCGCTTAACCATGCTCGCAGGTCTCGCAGGTGCCGACCGAATGCAATGTGCTCAAACGCCACTGCCGTATTGCGGTCGAGATCCAGCGCGTCGGCAATCTGATCTAATAATTCCTTTAAGCCCGGTTGGTCGTTCTCGAGCATGAATTCATACCAGCGTTCGAGATCTCCCTCAGCAGTTCTGATTTCCGCAAAACGATGGAACAAGATCCGCTGGAATTGCGAATTCGCTCCCCGAACGGGACGGAACCAGTCGTCGACCAGCGTGCGTCTTAGTGTGCGCCAGATCATACGCGGGCTGGTTTGCAGACGCACCCAGACGTAGAGCGTCTCTTCACGGTCAGTATCCGAAGGCGCCGAAGGGGTGAGGTGAGTCCGCAGGCGGCGCAAAAGATGCGTCTTACCGCTTCCTGCTTCGCCATGAATCAGCAATCCGGCACTGCGCTGCGTCTGGCGGACTTGCTGAATCCCCTGCAGGCATTGCTCGTAGACTTCATGGTGAATCGAATTGACATCGACGACGGTCGATTCCCACGGACTGGCGACGATGCCCGATCGAAATGGATTCACGTTTGGATTCCCCTTTTGTTCTTCTGTAGCCTGACTCTCCGAGTCGGGTGCTTTTCCTACAAATACTTCCGACTCAGAGAGTCAGGCTACAGCTCGGCGGATGCATCGCCAGGCCGTTACCGTGGCCTCAAAGCCATCCCGACATAAAACGTCCCATCACCATCCGTCACCAATTCGTCGCGTTCTTCCTGCGTGAGACTCGTAGCATAATCGTGGCGATGCAACGACAGGCGGCCTTGCCGCGCGAGTTCCAGGACCGCGTGATCAAACTCGGACTTCGGCAAACGGACCGCCCGCCGCAATTCGCGAGCTCCCACCAGAGCCCCGCGTTCCGCCCCGGGCTCAATTCGCTTCATCGCTCCCACCAGATCAACCGTCTCCGCGACAGCCGCGGTGGGACTGCCAGTCAAGTGTGAAGTGTCACCGCTAGTGCCGAATGAAATCCCCGCCTCCGTAAGCAGTTGAACCACCGCCCTCCGCAGCTCATCGGAAGGCACATGCGCCCCCTTTAAGAGGCCGACAATCCTCTTCAATTGTAGTCCAACTTCCTGGAGATAGGGCACCGCCGAGGGGGGGCGAGTTCCCAACATTTCCTGCTTCGCCGTCCCGAGCGGCGGGTGTGCGACCAGGCTTCCTTTCTCCCGCAAGCGATCGACGATCTGCTGGAATTGCGCGTCTCCAATGCCCTTCAACAACTTCTTAAGATTGGTCAGAGTCTGCGGCCCCTTGGTATTAATCGTAGCGACCATCGCCCGGCAGCCGAGTTCGAGAACACCATGTGTCCAATACCGCGGCTTGCCCTTCGCAGTCGTGGCCGGTATCGCATGCAAGGTTCCCGCCGCGACCGTTTCCTCCAGAATCCCAGTCACATCCGTTTCTGATAACTTGACCGGTGTCTGCAACCGCCCCGCGAGTTCATTCGCCGTAAATGGATCGCCCGCTTGTTGCGCGGCTTTCAAAACGGCCTGGCGGCCGATTTCCCGCAAGTCCTGATGCCAAAAACTCGGCTTCCCCGTTGCTTTCGCCGACGGAAATGCAAAACAGAGCTGGCCCGCCACCGCTGCGTCTAGGATTGCCGACACGTTTGCCGCGGCCACCTTTGGTGGTGCGATCTTGGCTGCGACCTCTTTTGCGGTCAGGGGTGCTGCGGATTCCTTGATGGCTCGCAGGACCGCGTCGCGCGTCAATTCCTGCAAGTCGCGATCCCAGTACTTCGGCTTGCCCTTTCCCAGCGCATACTTCTGCAAGTCACCTGTCGCAACCAGTTCCTCGAGGACCGGTGTCACTTGCGCCTCGGTCACGGAGTGAGTCGGCGCCAGTAACGCCGCTAGAGACTTCGCCAATTGCGGTTCGCGACTGCTGCCGACGGCCTGCAATAGCGATTCTCGTGCCTCCGAAGAGAGCGGTAGCAGCGGAACTTTCTTCGCCATGTCGTCCTCATCCATCCATCCGTCCGGGCCGCTGATTGCAGTATGATCCACAGTTGCAGTTGGTTCATTGGCAAAAGTATAGCTGATGATACAGAAGTCGGTCGGCAAGTTAAACCGGCCGTGGTTGAGGTGTTCCTACGCGTCGTCTATCGCGAAGCGCCAATGCAGACGGGCATGAGTGCCCAGCGTACGGGGGGAACGAGTGAACCTCTGGTCGAACTTGGTGTCACTTCCCGGCAGAATGTGGAACTCTCAGCACAGACAGAATGCTCGCGCATGCTTTTGACGATCACGACCACTCATCAACCGGCGACTGACCTCAGTTTCCTGCTGCACAAGCACCCGGAACGATTTCAAAGCTTTGAAATGAGCTTCGGGCAGGCTCACGTCTTCTATCCCGAAGTCTCACCCGAACTCACTTCGGCAGCATTATTGTTGGACGTAGACCCGGTGGGCATGGTCCGCGGCAAGCAGCGCGAGCAAAGTTTTCTCCTGGGCCAGTACGTCAACGATCGGCCGTATGTTGCTTCCTCTTTCTTGAGCGTCGCGATCTCGCAGGTCTTTGGATCAGCGATGTCGGGGCGCTGCAAAGATCGACCCGATTTGGCCACGACTCCGATTCCGCTGTCTGCCCGCATTGAAGTATTACCGGTGCGTGGCGGTGAAGGTCTCGTGCCACGCATGTTCGAGCCGCTGGGATACACCGTCCTCACGGAACGGCACCCACTTGACACACAGTTTCCCGAGTGGGGTGAGAGTCCCTATTTCACCGTGACTATTGCCGGAACTAAGACCCTGGCGGAGTTGTTGACGCACCTGTACGTACTGATTCCGGTCTTCGATAACCAGAAGCACTACTACGTGGGCGAAGACGAACTCGAAAAGCTGCTGGAGAAAGGAACCGGATGGCTGGCAGCGCATCCTGAGAAGGATCAGATCACGCGTCGCTACTTGCGTCATCAGTCCAGCCTCTATCGAGAAGCGTTGGCCCGACTGGTTGACGAAGAGGCGATCGACGATGTCGCGGAAGAACCCCTCAGCGTAGGTGCGGAAGACTCGCTTGAGAAATCGGTCAGTCTCAACGAACAACGTCACGGTACCGTCCTTGCCGCACTCCGGGGCAGCGGAGCCAGCAGCGTGCTGGACCTCGGTTGCGGGGAAGGCAAGCTGCTGCGCGACCTGCTCGCGGACCGTCAGTTTCAACGGATCGTGGGATTGGATGTTTCCATGCGCTCATTGGAGTTTGCTCAACGGCGGCTCAAGCTAGATCGACTGCCAGACCGCCAGGCGGAACGCATCAAGCTGATCCACGGCTCGTTGATCTACCGAGACCAGCGACTCGCCAACTTCGATGCTGCGGCCGTCGTCGAGGTCATTGAACACCTTGACCCGCCGCGGCTGGCGGCTTTTGAACGAGTTCTATTCGAATTTGCCCGCCCCAAAACGGTAGTCGTGACGACGCCGAACCAGGAATACAACGTGAAATGGGAGACGTTGCCGGCGGGAAGCTTCCGCCATCCCGATCATCGATTTGAGTGGACTCGGCACGAGTTTCAGGAGTGGGCACAGCGAGTCGCCGGGCAACATGGATACAACGTGAGGTTCGTTCCCGTCGGACCAGTCGATGAAATCGTCGGTGCTCCGACTCAGATGGGTGTGTTTCAACAAGTCACATGAATATCAAGATTCCTAAACTATCTCTTGTCGTGATGATCGGCCCCAGCGGATCGGGGAAGAGCACCTTTGCGCGGAAGCATTTTCAACGGACCGAGGTACTGTCGTCAGACGATTGCCGCGGTCTAGTCAGTGATGACGAGAACAATCAGGCGGCGACCATCGATGCGTTCGACGTCCTGAATTATGTCGCGGCCAAACGACTCGCTCGTGGCCGGCTAACGGTTGTCGATGCGACGAACGTCCAGCCCGAGGCGCGCGCGCCGTTGGTCTCACTGGCCAGGAAGTACCACTGCTTGCCTGTCGCGATCGTGCTGAATCTTTCGGAAGACTTGTGTCACCAACGGAATCAGGACCGAGCCGATCGCAGCTTCGGCCCGCACGTGATTCGCCAGCAGCGTTCTCAATTGCGACGCGCTCTCAAAGGCCTGAAACGTGAAGGCTTCCGGCACATCTATGTTCTGGATAGTGTCGAGGCGGCAGAAGCGGCCGTGATTGAACGAGTTCCGTTGTGGAACGATTTGACTCATGAACGCGGACCGTTTGACATCATTGGCGATGTGCACGGTTGCTGCGACGAGTTGGAAGAACTGCTTGGTCGACTGGGCTACCTCGCGGATGCAGCCTCCACCCGGCCCGAACTGGGCGGCGGACCAGTTTATGCGCACCCGACTGGTCGCAAGGCCGTCTT
>JAQGHS010000938.1 GCA_028291605.1 Planctomycetaceae bacterium
CTGAAGCAGTGCCACGACTACCGTTGTTCGCGATTGCAAACCAAAGCCACCCTGCCCGGTTTCCTTGTCAAAGCGTCTTCGACAGGCGAGTCCATAACAAGTCCTCCGTCAGGCGGATGCGTTACCAATCACGGCCGGGTGCCTCGCAAACGACCAATGGTTGTGTGCGATATTCCACTTTCCGTCAGCAAGGCGATAGACCTGGGTGCAACTCCAAAGCGGAATGGGTTGCAGTTCTCCGTTTTCGCCTGCCAACGAGTTTTGCAGGTTGTATGTCAGGATGGCGATGTCACCTGCATCGTTGACAACGACCAGTGGATTGAACTGCTCGCTACGGACCACCGGCGTGCCCGTGAAATATTTGTCGAAATGCTCCTTGACTGCCTGACGACCAACTAAACACCGATCCGTAAGCGGATCAAAATAGGTCACGTCTTCCCGGAAAGCTTCCAGAAATCCTGTGCAGTCTCCATTATTCCAGCGTGCGTTGATGGCGTTTTCGATTCCCAGGATTGTTTCTGTGATTTTCTTGTTGTCGGAACTCATCGCGTTTCCTTTCATATTCAGGGCCAACCGAGAAGCGAATGTGAACGTGATGGCCCTTTCTGATTGAAGGATATTGTATCAACAGCGGACCTGCTGAGGCAGAATCATGATGCTTCGCATCTGTCGTTCTCATCCTGCACGCGGGGTGGCACCGGTTGTTAGCCGATCACATGAGTGGCACAGGTTATTAAAGTGGACAGATTTGCTCGCCGCCTTTAAGCAGAAGGCGGATACGGAGAATTGGCGTGATCGCGCCGCGTGACGTCGCCCCCCCGTGGCCGACGCTGCCAGCGTCGGAACGCAGACGCCAGCAGCGTCTGCCACGGTACCGATGCCCGCCCCGCCGTCACCCCAGACTCTCGTGCCACTGCTTCGGGGCGGCGCGGTTGACTTTGAGCTAACGAGAGACGTCGACGCCGCACCTAAGCAGTGCTCTTCGCGAATCGAACGTCCACAATCCCACTGCTTAAGGTCGGCGAACAAGTCCATCCGCAATCATGCCGCATCGCGCCGACCTGAAGCAGTGCCACGACTAAGGTTGTTCGCGACTACGGACCAATGCCGCCCTGCCGCGGCGGCCGAGGTTTTTACTATTGACGACGCGCGTCGTCAGTTTTATTATGCATCGAGACGACAACTGTCGTCACGAATCGATAAATGAAAACAAGGAGCCTGTCAGTGACTACACCGGAAGGAAAACTGACTCCTGTCCAATTTGAGATCATGCAGCTCATTTGGAGTTCAGAGCAGGGGTTGACGATTGGAGAAATCTGGGAGGCAATTCGGTCGGGGCGAGATGTCAGCCGGACCACTGTCCTGAACCTTGTGGATCGGCTGGAGAAGCGAGGTTGGCTGAATCGTCGTAAGGACGAAGGGGTGTTTCAATATGACGCGGCGGTCGAGCGTCAGTTGGTGGAATCTCAGCTCGCCGCAGATTTCGTCACGGAATTCTTCGACGGATCGGCCGCGAATCTGTTGATGAGCTTATTGGGCTCAGAGAGCATCTCCAAGTCGGACATCCAGAATTTGAAGCGACTCTTGGAAGAGAAAGTATCGAAATCACCGCGAAACAAAGGAGCGGCACAATGAACGCAATCTCTGCCTGGTTGATGTCGGCAGGAGCCCTCGTCCAATGTCTGAATGTGGCTTTGGCATCGTGCGTGGTCTGCGTGATGGCCGTGGTCTTGAGCCGTCGTGCAACTTGGTCGCTGCCGCTGCGACATGCATTGCTGGTCACGGCCCTCAGTGTGAGCGTGCTGGCGCCACTGCTGATGTCCTGCTTGCGTTTGCCATCATATCTGTCGATCCAAGTTTCAGAGACACGTGATCATTCACGGGTACCCGTTTGGGCCGTGCCGAACGCCGGCTCCCAACATGACAACGAGACTTCACTAAGTTCCGTATCAACTGTGGGAACGCATCCGATGCCTGATCGTTTATCGATGGGCACGTCACCGGCCGTGACACCAGAGTTAGTGCCCGGTACGCCTCGGCCATCGGTCCTCCGTGAACAATTCACAGCGACCACGCCTACTTGGGCAGCCCTCATCGGCACCCTGTTGTGTGTTGTCTGGTTCGTGGGTGCGGGTGTTGGCCTGGGACGAGCATTCTATGGTTTTCTGAGGTTCAGGCAGTGGCTCAAATCCGTATCGATCGTGGAAAGTACCGTGATTGCCTCGTCGGTTCGCCTTGCAGAACAAGCGGTCGGACTGAAGACGCACGTGCCGCTCTATCGCTCCAATCTGTTGCCGGCCCCCGTGACATGCGGGTTGTTTCGGCCTCGGATCGTCGTGCCGGCGGGGATTGAAGTGGACTTGTCATTCGACCAATTGCGGGCGGTCATTCAACATGAAGTCGCGCACATCGCACGCAGAGACTTGTGGACCGGCCTGCTGCAACAAGTGGCGTTGATCCTGTATTGGTGGAACCCTGTAGTGAGGCTCGCCAATCGCCACGTTTCAGACCTGCGAGAGCAGATTTGCGACGATATTGCTGTTGGCGATTCGCCCCATCCCGATCTTTATGCAGCCACCTTGATTGCCATAGCGGAGCGCTGTAGTCACTGTGTGCCCATCCCCGCAACTTTAGGGTTCGGTTCACCACCCGCCAGTCAACTGGAACATCGCATTCGTCGAATCTTGTCGAATCCCCAGACGAAGTACCGCAGTCTCGAACGGCGTCCGGTCGCCGGCGTGCTTGCTGCAGCGATGCTGATGACGGCAACCATCGTATGCGGGCAAGTTCAACTGGAACCTCGCCAAGCGAAACAGGCCGACGTCGCGGCCGAGATATCACCTGCCAAGCCCGCTGTCGAGGCGACGAAGCCGACGTCGAACAATCCATCGCTGGACGAACTGATCCAACGCATGGCCGACTACGAGAAGGCGTATCTGCCATTTCAAATCAAGTCGATGGAAACGTTTCGCATGGCCGATGGTTTGACCCTCCAGCAGAAATCACGCTACCCCTGGGCTGATGGGCGCAAGCATCAGAGGCTCATGGAATATGCCCAGCTGGAACAGAGGATATGGAGGAAAAAGGAAACCCATCTGATCGACGATGAGGCTGGCCGCTCAATTGAATTTGTGAGTGATGGGAAGCGTAAAGTCCAGGTTTCTCCGGCATCGGTCACCATGAATGGCGAGACAAAGACAGAGTACTATATCAGCACCGAGCATATCTGGAACTATCTCACTGCAACGCCCATCCAAGGGGTGTTATGCATGGCAACCTTTCCCGAGAAGGAACTATTTACCGAAACCGTTCGTAAGAAAGAAACGGAAGTGCAACTGACTTGGGAACAAGAGAATGCCAGGTTGAATTGCATCGTTTCCTATCCCGAGCATCCCGATCTGAAGCGACGAGTCGTCTTAACGCTGAGCCGCAAGCATGACTGGTATCCAATTCGAGTGCAAAGGTTTAATAGGGCCGAAGAAACGAAATTCATAGACGAATGGGAGGCGACGAAACTCGTTCAACTCGAGCAACAATGGCGTGTGGTTGAAGGGAGTCACCGCTATACGGACTATCCAGAAGAACGGACAGACGGCTCGAAGGTCGTGTATTCGGTCGATTTTAAGGTCCTCGAACAGAAATTTGGCAGCGATGTTTCCCAGGAACAGTTTCATGTCCAGATTCCTGAAGGAGCCACTGTTCGCACGAAAGAAGGTCCCACAACGAAACCTGCTGTTGAGCCTGCGAAAACACGAGAAATCACGGTGCGAACAGTCGATCTTGCTGGTCAACCGATACCGAAGGCCAGCGTTCGACTGAGGGCAACAACAGAGATCCGCGAATTAGATTCAGTGACGTCGGATGAGCAGGGAGTGGCCCATTCAGCGAAAGCGCCGGCGGGTATGGTGCTGGTCGAGGTCCACGCAGAGGGATTTCGTTCGGCCCGGGTGGTCCTGGGAGGTGGGCCGGAACTAAAAATGATCCTCGTCCCCATCACGTCAGGGACGACTGTGGATGAAACGGGAAATCCCATCAATGACGCTTGGATCACCAACGAGCAGCTCTTTTTTCGGGCGGATGGAATGGTGACGGTTCGGTCAAACTTTGGCAGCAACAGACAGATGGAGGCCTGGAGCACAACGAACGGCGAGTACCAACTTAAGTCGAGCCTGACCGTTCGCAAAGCGGAATCACAGATCCCATTTGCGGCGATCGATCCAACGCTGGAGAAAATGGCGATTGCCGTTGTCCCGGCGGGCGAACTGCATACGCCGCAAAAGTTAGTGCTGCGACCGGTCACCCATGTTAAAGGTCACTGCCTGCTGGAGGGGGTGAAGGAATCAGTTCCTGTGGGGATCTCAGTGGAAACGTCCAAGGGAATCTTCATCGGTCAGTTGACCACGAAGCACGCCCTTACCCCGGATGGGTTACGGGTTGATTTTGAGCTGCGTATTCCTGCGGGAGAGTATGTCCTCAAGAGTCGAAAGACTCCGGAGCATGCGGGATTTGACTTTCCCCTGGCTGTTCCGGTCAACCAGAAAGAGATGAATCTTGGTACCAGGAAAGTGCCACCGGCTGACAACGCTGTAGACAAAAAGTAATTCGGTCGGCAGAGTAGAGCCCGCGGGGTGGCCAAAGTTGCTGTGCAACCTTGGTCTGCAGGCCTGACCCCTTATTGCCCCCTTCTGAGTTGGACTGTAATGCAATGCCAAACGTTAACCGTCCCAAGCAGTTTGTGTACGTGTCGTTGATCGGCATCGTGCTGATTGTCATCGTCTGGGCCGCCGTCAATTACTTCACGCAAATTGATGTCACGGTCAGTTCGCCTGATCTTGATGATCCGGTCACTGAGAACTCAGGAGAAAATCCCATCCCCGCAGAGTTCAAATCTGCGAAGGAGGCGGAGAATCACATCAAATTGTTAGGCGGCAAAGTGATCCGCAATGTGGTCGATCTGAATCGGGTCTTCTGGGTAAAACTGACGGGAACAAGCGCGAAGGATGAAGATCTAAAAGTTCTCAGCCAACTGTCCGAACTGAAAAACCTGAGTCTCCAGGAAACGCAGGTGACTGGTTCTGGTCTGAAGTACGCGCGGGGCTGTCCACGATTGCGAGTCATCTTTCTCGATCAAACCCCGTTCTCGGACGAGCATCTTCAGCATCTCAGTAACCTCGCCGCGCTGGAATCTCTGTACCTCTCGAACACCTTGATCGATGGTTCTGGATTGGGGCATCTCGCAACGTGCCCGAAATTGACGAGCTTAACTTTGGATCACACCAAGATCGGAAATGGACCACTGAAGAGTCTGGCCGACATTCCCTTACTGGAAGACCTTTCCCTGAACGGGACCCAGTTCAGTGACGCCGCGGCCATCAGTCTGAAGAATTCCCCAACAGTCAAACGCCTGTATTTATCGCAGACGCCTATCACAGATAGCGGCATCGACGCGATTGCGACCATTCCCAATTTGACGGTGATTGATCTTTCCCGAACGGCCATTACGGACAAATCGATCAAGCGATTGTCCACATGTCCTAAACTCTTCAATTTGAATATCTCTCATACGGCGGTCACCGATGACTGTATTAAGGCCTTGGCGAACTGCACACACTTGAGTTATCTGCAGGTTACTGGGACCAGGATCTCACGTGAAGCTTTGTCAAAGCTCACCAACGAGCCGGCGCTGTCGCGACTGAGTATCCGCGGGGACGAAGACCTTGTGACACCAGAGACACCCGAGTCAGAATCTTCCGCAGATCCTGCAGTCGACGGAATCAAACCTGATGGCAAGAAAGAATAGGGCCAATTGAGCCAAGTACGAGGCCTCGGGGTGGCCAAGGTTGCTGTGCAACCAGGGTCTACAGGAAGCATGTTCTACAACCAGCCTTTTCTGACAGATTCCGTTTGCTTCTCAACCCATCGATTCTGCGTGCCATTTGACATTGGCTCGCTGATCTTCTCAGCACGAGCGACCAGCGCCGAGAATTCACCGGTCAGCGATACGTCTTCTGCTTGGCGTTCTCGGTTGACCGTTACCGGCGACTGCGGACGTGGGATCAGCCCCAGCGAATCGTCCTGGGAGTTCTGAACCGCCAGCCGGAACAACTCTAGGTTGTGTCTGATGACTGCATCCATGTTAATTTGCCGGGCACGGAGTGACCGAGAATACAAGCTCGAAGCGCAAGCGAGTGCATTTTCCTCAAACGAATGGGCGGAATGCACTCGCTTGCGCTTTTTGAAGTTGCGCAATTAGCGACGAAGCGGGGTCCCAGATTGATTGAAATCAGGGTGAATTCGAACCTGGAAGGTTCGCAGCTAATAGCCGGTGGTTGAGGAGCGAAGCGACGACACCACCGGTTACGAGGTCCAAGGGAACGCATCCTGGAGGGATGCCAGAGGGAACAACTTCACGCTGGCTCGATTGGAAATCTTCTGCGATCCCTTCAGGATCGAGGGC
>JAQGHS010000951.1 GCA_028291605.1 Planctomycetaceae bacterium
TCGTGCATATCGCCGACGGTGATACCGTCAATCTGTTAGTCGGCAAGGAAACCATCAAAATCCGACTCGATGGAATCGACGCACCGGAAAGTAAACAAGCATTCGGAACCCGGTCGAAGGAAGCCTTAGCGAAACTGATTGCGGAGAAGAACGTAATCGTCCATAAGAGCGGAGAAGATCGTTATCGACGGACTTTGGGTACCATTTACCTCGGTCAAACCAACGTCAATCAACAATTGGTGTCGGATGGCTGGGCCTGGCATTACAAGAAGTACAGCCAAGACAAACAGTTAGCCGACCTGGAAACGAAGGCTCGGGGCGCCAAGGTCGGATTATGGGCCGATCCGAATCCCCTATCACCCTGGGATTTTCGAGCGCGCCAAAAAGAGAAAACTCAACCGCAGGCCGAAACGGCAGATGCGGAAGCTGAGCGGCCAGCGAACACAAAATACTGGTTGAACACGTCCAGTAATGTGCGGCATAACCCGAGCTGCGCGAATTTTCAGAACACCAAGAAGGGGCGATTTTGTACTGCCACCGAAGGCAAGGCCTGTGGAAAGTGTGGCGGATAGTGCGACGGTCGTCCGTGGTACAGTGCCGAATTGCAATGGCCGAATCCCGGATGCAACACTGGGCGGGCATGGATGGGGCTGATTTCTTAAAAGTTGAGCAATCACAACCCGGAGCGGGACCAGTTGTGTTATGGGGCGCCACCTCCGTACAACTCTTGCTGATGGATCAACACTCGTTCCCATTCCACGGCCAGGCCTTCATTCCGATAAGCGAAGACTTCCAGATACTCGATCGCCCGCGTGCAGCCAACATAGAAATTGATACGCCCCACCAGGTCGTGGTTAAACTCATTGGCGGATGCTAACAGGACGCAGTAGGCGTCATATCCTTTCGCGGAGGCCGTGGTCGACAGTGTCAGCATTGATCGCTGGCCCAATAGCTTATCCTGCTCCTTGAAAGCCAGGTGCAGTCCCTCCACACCCTGAATTTCGGCTGTGGCCAGCGCGAAAGCGATGCTGTCGATGCGTTTTTTGGTCATCGACAGGACGAGGATGTCTTCCGGTCGGACGCGCTGTTCCTCAATGAGCCAACGGAGTCGCGTCACGATCTCCTGAGTTTCTTCCGCCATGGACTGCGCTCGCAGGAACCGGGGAGATTGCCCATTCCGAATGGCAAAGTTGACGCGCCAGAATCCTTGCTCAGATCGAATCAAACCCTTTTCTTCCAGGCTGGCAATGTCAGCAAAATCCTTAGTGGGTATTTCCCCTGCGCCATTTGCTGTCGTTCCATACAAGATATTGAAGGCTGCTTCGACAATCGGACGCGTATTGCGGAAGCATTGGGACATGACAAATGCCCGGCGTCCGCGAACACTGAGGCCTACTGACGACCAGTTCGGCCGTTTTTTAGCTAGGAAGTTCTGGGCATCGTCATAGAACACATACATGTTCGGCTCTTGCCCAGGCGCCACACGGCAGAGTTCCTTGAGCAAGCAAAACTCTTCTTCTAGAAAATCCTGGCCTTCGTCCACGAAAATCGCGTCGTACAGGGCGGCCTCCACAACCTCCGCATGGTGCAGCCTCATGTCCTTGAGCTCACCGAGATATCGCGCGGCCCGATCTTCCTCGAACGCCGACTCAATCTTTTGGTAACGCCACACACCTTTCTGGGCCAGATGCCACATCAGCCGGTTATACGCGAAGATATCGAGACCACCCTCTGGCAGTGGACGCCCTGTCCGCTGCTGGTAGGCGAGTCCGATTTTCTTTTCCAGGAAGGGGACCAGCGATCGATTATTACACACCACCAAGACTCGAGGAGGCGCAGGGTCGCTGGCAAAGAGGCTGCGTTCGCTCCCGGTGCGTTGGAGACGGCGCGCCAGATTGTTCGCGAGCACAATGGTCTTGCCACTGCCCGCGACTCCGCGGATCAGGCGGGGGCCCTCCTGCCAGTTTTGTGACGACAACTGCTGTTGTTCATCGGACAGGGTTTTGTAGGTTTCCGCCGCTTCGTCGAAGAGTTCCCCGAGAGTGTCTTCAGGAACGCGGCGCGGTGCACGTTCCTCCGGTCGATGAAAGAGCACGGAGGAATCACCAAAAGCCTTCCACACGGCAGCGATCTGATCCGCGGGCCAGCGATCCAATCCCAAGTTGCCCAATTGCTTCTGGCCCATCCCGCGCAACCGATCGGTCAGATCAGGCAGGTCATCCGCAAATAACAGCTCCGCCGGGCAGAACCCCTGGGCTCCCCAACGAGCTTTCCAAGCGGCACGCTCAATTCGCGGGAAGACCACCCAGTACTTGAAGGGCCAGATCAGTTCGTTGGTGCAAGACTGCTCGGCGGCATTTTTGATATCGAACATCGCACTGCGGGCTTGGGAAATCGGATTCCGAACCCGAGTGGTGTTTTGATAGCGAAAATGTATCTGCCCACCGGGTTCGATCGCCTCGATTTGCTACAGGTCGTGCCCTTTGACTTCGACCACGTGAATTCCAGCAACCGGATCCACTAGAACTGCATCAGGAGGACGTTTTCCGCTTCTTGCCAGACTGGGTTCGCACAATACCGTCGCCTCCGGATGATCAAATCCTTGAATCAATGCGGCCAGCACGAGTCGCTGCGCATCATTGGAGGCATCTTCGTAGCCGAAGACCCGGCAGCGGGCGGTACTTAATAATCTTTGGAGGTCATGCATTTGCATCAAGGACTCGGCCAAGCTTATTTCAGGTCGATTTGGCGCCACAATACGTCAGCGAGCGTCGAGATCAGTCGATCCGTCACGTCGCTCCGCAATCCCATCCAATCTGAAGCCGAACGTCACCGTGCGCTGGGGAGTGTCTGACACGATCATCTGTCTGTCCAGAGACACAGTAGGAGGATTATCCCGATAACGCTTGCGTCCACAAGTGTCAACCATCTGTTTCGTCTGTGACTCTTCTTCCCGTTGAGAGATGCGTACAGCAGTCCGGTTTGTTAAAGTGACCGCTCTACAATGAAGCCGTGCGTCTGACACTCCGTTCCTTACCACAGATTGAAATCCCCACGTTTCGTGCCTAGTGGGCAAACCGTGCTGATTGACACCATGCCCGAGGAAACACTTTCGGTAAATCGATCACGCCCCAGAAAGAAAGCGAGCGCAGGATTGATGGAAAAGCCGGTTCTCACACAGCGTCAGGATGAGATTTTTCGCTTCTTGAAAGAAAAGATTCTCAATCGTGGGTACGGACCAACCGTTCGTGAAATCGGGGCGGAGTTTGGTATTCGGTCTCCGAACGGTGTGATGTGTCACTTGAAAGCGCTCGAAAAGAAAGGCTTGATTTCCCGCGAAGCGCACATGGCCCGGGCCATTCAACTGGCGAATCAGCCGATTTCTCGATCAGCTCTGCCCGACATCGGCCGCCTCGACGGAACGAATCCCATCGAAGCTCTGGACCGCGGAAATGAATCGGATTTTGCTCCGTTATTCGAAAACTCCGACAATTTTGCCGTGACTGCGTCCGGCGACACGTTAATCGACGCTCACGTTGCTGATGGCGACAGTGTTGTGTTGTCGCGCAGCAAGAGTGCTCGAAATGGCGATATCGTTCTCGCCCTGATCGATGACGAAAGTCCAGCGTTGAGATTTTACTCCAAGGATGGAAACCGAGTACAACTCCAGGGCAGCGGGAAGACCAAGCCGATCCAATCGGACAGAGTTCAAATTGTGGGCAAAGCAATTGCCATCATCCGTAAGCTCTAGTGCCCTTCTGAGAGGGCAGACATTCAATTGCCTCCATGAGGATTACTGGTCTGGTTCAAAAGTGCGTTGCAAGCGATACCGACGCTCGCGATCGCGAAATGCCTGCTCGCCACCTTCCAAAATCTCGCAAACTGTTTTTCTAATCTTCGAGTTTTCGAGTGATCCGCAACGATACGTTACAGTCGGTAACCCACCTGCTGGATTCGGCTCCGAAAATGCGACAATCACCTGATCGGCATCTGTATTCACCACGAGATTCGCATTGTGCGTTACTATGATGACTTGCCGTCGTTTCCTGGCATTCCTGAAATGCGGTACGAGTTCTTCAAAGACGGATTTTGGATCAAGGTTCTCTTCCGGTTGGTCAATGATAAGTGGACGGCGGTCTTGGGCGTCGATGACGAGATACAGCAGCAACAAGACGATCCCTCGGGTTTCCAGCAGCTCCTCCGGGATGCCTGCGCACTTGATTGCCAGAAAGGGCGCCAGGCTGCGACGGCTATGTTGGTAGATCGCGCGGGCCATTAATTCCTTGCCGGTTCCACTTTCACCCTGAATCAGCACATTGACATTTTGCAGTGCGATGCCGCCGATTTGCTTGTAGATGGACTGCGAGGCCAGACCGGTTCCGTTAAGGCGATCAGAACTTTCAGTGGCATGCACTGGCCTATCTCGCCTCGTCACCCTACTCATAAGCCAACTGATGTCGAATGCCCGTTCGAGAGCCTGCTGCAATTGAGCAAAGTCGAGCGGCTTGACGAGATAGTCAAACGCTCCTAATGTCATCGCATCAATGGCAGTATCCATCGCGCAAGCAATTTAGGAGCTCAGTCGCTTTGCAATTTCTTCCAGAGTCTTGCGGTTGGCTCGGATGTCGTCAATGGCTCCGAGCAAACACCATCCGATCAACCAGGCGATGGCGGCAATCGCTATGCCGCCAACGTGATGACCGATTTCACCTTCAAGTAGTTGTGGTGCAATGTTAAGTTCTTGAATTCGCGAAATCGCTATCACCTCACCGAGAATCCAAAGCACTGCAACTATCGTCCCGGCAGCTCTTCCGAAACCCGTAGACCAAGAGTCGTCCGGTTTCAAGATGAGCGGAGCGGATCTTGACGCAATCTCTACAACTTTATTGACCGCTCCACACTTCACGCACGTCGCATCGTTGCCGATCATCTCCGGTGTTATCGAGATCTCGGTGCTGCAGGTTTTGCAGACGCAATTCGGCATGACGACGACTCCCGGTTTGGACACACGAAGAACGCTTAAGGTAGAAAGCCGTTGCCATCGCCCTCGCGCGTTCATTATGACATAGGGATATGTGGTGTTCAACAATTCAATCCGACAGTGCGTCTTTTCAGCGTGTACTCTCGCGATGCCAGATCGAATTTGTTGACTTTGAAAGACATGCCGGCGTGGCGATTTTGACTCAAGCTATTTTCTTTTTGCAACTGATTTCTCGCAGCGTGAGAAAAATCACAAAAAATTATTGGACAATCCGCCAAGTTTGTTGCATGATTTGTTCGCGAGTACTGGGCCCCAGTCGAGCGGCTACCAAGCGGTTTGTTTGCCGCATCGTGGGTGCTCTGCTTGCCGACTGGTTTCTTGTGAAGGACCGGCCGGAAGGACAGTTTGACCGTGTTTCTGTCCGACCGGCCGGTCGATTTCACATTCGCGGGATCTCTCCCCTGAAGTGACCGATCACTCCGAAGCATTCACTGCGAGGGGTCGTTTGATCGGAGCAGCGGCCCGCTTGGGTTTGCCGTTTCGTTCGATCTCATTTGCCTCTTCAGCTAATTGAACTTGCCGCGATCTCGTCGGGCGTCTCGCTGCCGAAATATCCTCGCCGCTTGGATTGAATTCGCTTATTGTTCATATCGACATCGAGCGAAAAGTGTGATCGAATCTGACTCGGATTCGGGTTCTGGCTGAGGTCGGTTTCAGCGGCCTTGATCGGGTTCTGAACCGAGTTGTTTCTCAGTTGTCGGCCAAGGACCAATTGAGGAGCTTTAAAACCGGATCGGCTGGCTCTCCACTGATTCGCTGATCGACAAGAGATCGTGGCGTTGTCCACAACTTCATGATCGCAAGAAGCCAAACAATGAACCTAAAACCGTGGGAGACGATCATCCAGCAAATTGTGGATGAATCGAATCAAGAATCAAAGGAGGCAGCCAAAGGACGGATCCTGGTCAAATGGCGTGCGAAGTTGGAAAAGGAACCGCCTCATTTGGCATTGCATCATATTGATGAAATTGTGCGAGAGGTCAGGCGGAGACTCACAACAGCAGGTCAATGATATTCCGCTTGCCCATCCTTACTTGACAGCCTCTTCAGAAAGCAGGATATGGCAAAAATCCCATCCAAACAATTCTTAACCGGCAGGAAGAAGATTCGGTCAAGGAAGGTCCCTAAGTTCCAATACTGAAATCCTCGTTCGCTAAGTTACAAGCCGGCTGCCATCGGGGATCTCCTTCGAGGGATATTCCGCGAGCACTCCAATCATGGGATTCTAAGCTGGGGTCCGGTGAGCAGTGGCTACAGATGGAACTGTGAGAATCACGCGACGGCTGCGAATCTCGCGAAAATTCTGATGTCGCATGTCGATATTCTCGGTTTAAATCGCGCTACTTTTCCATTTCGGTTCGAATCGGAAGAGAGTTCGACCTTGATATTTGAACCGGTTGCAGATTGAGCCAAGACACCGCACTTTTATTTGCCTGCCAAGAATTCGTGTGGCATACTTTCTCTGACTGGGTTTTGGGGTAGCCAGCGGAATCAGGCTTTGAGGTCGCTGGTTTTTGGAACACGCCAGCCGTGAGTGCAGATGCTGGCCCACATTCTGCTCGCGCGGCTGGCGTTTTTTTCATTGGCGGCACCTAGTTATCCGTTGGTTGGGCGAGGTTGATGGCGGACGAACCAACCCCGGCCAGAGTAGAATCCGCCAGCCTAATCACCAACTGGAGTTCGAGTCCTCGGGTGGCACAATCGACTCCATCATCGGCGGCCCTTGCTCGTTAAGGTGGCCGACATTCCGACCTGCCGCGCGAGCCTGAGATCGGAATGATGCGGCAGTAGCAGTTCTTCCAATTCCTCAGCATCAGTCACGCTCGAATCAAGCTGCATCTCAATTGCCATCGCAGGGGATAATCGGCTCGCTAACGTGATGGTGCCCCAGCATGTCGTTAGCATCGCTCGTACAGATCGTAGACGATCCCGCTGGCCTGTCTGGCGAGTTCCAGATTTCGCACAGACGGCATGCGCTCACCGAGCGGAGAGAAATGTAAAACGGCCTCGTTTCCGGTGTCCGCCATTCGCAGGACCGTTCAGGCATCGCCGGCGATCCGTTCACCCTGAGTTTCACAGGGGCGCAGTTGCAATTGGTGCTGCCGTCATTTGCCCCGTAGATGAAACTGTTGCTGCCGCTGCAGTCTGGATCGGGTGTATTACAAACGAACCAGCAGAATTTAGAACGACGGTTCCGTTCATTGGCAGTGTTGCCGGGACCGCCGCCGTCAATTGGTCGCGGTCAGGATCGCTGCCATTGGCGAGGACGCTGGTCGCTGGGGCGACCGTCCCGACTGTGTCCTCGCAATTGAAGCGTTTCGGGCTTGAACGTTCACAATCCTGAACCACTGGTGGAACGAGCCGTCCTCCAAAGCCTGCAACGGGACGGAATTGAAACGCCGATGGCCCGAAGGGCCGGTGGAGCAAAGATTTGGCGAGAGAGAACTGGCATTCCGCCTTAATGCGCACAGCGATTTCGATGTGCTTCGCTCTAATGCGTTTCTCGTATATTTACCCTGCATGGGAGGGTCCTAGCGCTTTGAACCGCAACAGACGCCAGATTTCGATGGCAAGTTTTTATCCTTGGTTAGCGTCTATCTATTCTGCCACGCGATTCCCGAACATTCGAAGACCTGACCGGCAAAGTGCAGGTTTCGGGAATGACAATGTCCCACGTGCTCAAACCTAAACCCCGAGAGATTGAATCTCTGCGGGAGTTTCGGGAAGATACTGGCCAAGAAATATGACCTCCGGCGAAGGAATCATTATGTCCGACGAATCCTTTGAAGCCATCCTGCGTCAGATGCAGGATGGGGCTGAACCCCTTGTTGTTCTTGGCGCTCAAATAGTTCAATTTATGAAAGACAAGGGCGTATCCGCGCAAGAGGCGCTAAAACAACTCCAAATTGAAATTATGACGCGGAAGACTCTGGTCGAAGAGCTGTGTCGGTTGTCTGCAATTGAAAATCCGGACGACGACACTCGAAAGCGAATTGAAGAAATATCGGAAGCAGCCTCTGATGCGAGGTGGTTTAAAGGCATTCCAGCCGGAGAGGAGTGATCCTGACAGAACGCGACACGGCAGAGTAAATGGCACGGGGAGTGGGCAATAAGCCGAATTTCGATTTTCCGTTCTCCCTCCTCAATGCTGAGTGGGTTTCCGCGACTGGGATGTTCGCTGGCAAGTCACTCGTACTGCGTTGGGAGCGGTGGTCGATTTGGGTGTCAGGGTGGTAAATGTGGCCTTGCTCTCGTCCCAGAGGCCAAGTTCCACACCGTCTGCCCGACTGCGACCGATTGACCACCAGCCCGATTTCGACCTGCCAAGTCCTGGGCTGCCGCAATGGCGATTTTTGCGGCCTCGAGACAAGGCCCGCGCACCGGACAAAGCGCCACTGTCATCGGCATTCTGGGGTTCACTGATGGTGAGGACGATATTTAGCCCCAGTCAATGGCGAATGCCAGAAATGCCATTACAGTGGATCACCAGGCAAACGAGGCAAGAATCAGGATAGCTCCCGGTCGTGTCTCGGCTCACGTGATCATGGCAGCGGGCACTTCTGTCTTCCTCTCAATTCCGCAGCACTTCTATTTGCAGCCTATCGTGATCATAGTTCCACAATTACCAATGACGTGTCGTCTGTGCGGCCAAAGACGTTTGTAATACGAAAACGATACTCATTAGATGCGCCATTGTTCGAATAGGGCGAATCAACTATCTCTATCAATTGCATCAATGGAATTGCCTGAGGCGCCTCCAATGTTGTGCGTCTCGCGTTAGCGACCATCACTCGGTGGACATTCTGTTTTCAGTGTGTCCTTTGTGTCTATTGCGACACATCTCGCTCAAGTGCATTTGGGCAATTCGGTACCTTTTCATTGCTTCTGGGCTGTTGGGAGTTCCGCGTAACACATTGGAATACTTCGCACGGCGTGAGGGATCTCGACGCGCCATGTGCAGTTCCAATTCGCAAGTCGATCGAAGGTGAACAGGTTCCGTTGGCTGATACCAACCCACTTTAACAGAAAAGGCCTAATGATCTTTTCGGCGTGTTCGCGTTTTGCCTCATTCATGATGCCTGCGTTGGTTTTGAGTTACTTAGAAATGATGACGGCAACATGACTCAGCGTAGTGTAAATCGCGTGTAAATAAACACTTAACAAAACCGCAAGGAATTGTTGGTGGTTTGGCACGTCACCTGCTTTACAGTCCTCACATAAACCGGGTCGAGTGACCCAGTCACAACTGCAAACGAATCAGTCTTCTCTGCAACTTCTGAAAGGCCACACTACTATGAGCAACACCCCCAGCAAGAAATCACGTTTCCACATTGAACGCCTCGAAGA
>JAQGHS010000964.1 GCA_028291605.1 Planctomycetaceae bacterium
CTGATCGGTGAGAAAAACGTACAGTGTAGTCAGGAGAGTGTTTAGTTGAGGGTTCACATACTCGGCTTAACACTCTCCGCCTTACTTTAAAAGCACCCACACCACGCTGAAGCAATAGGAATTACTCATCCAGGTGTAACTCCCACGGACGTTGTGAACGCGGATGATCGGGATTTTGCCTCCGATGCCTGTATGGGTCCTGTGGTGATTGTAGTGGTGTAGCCAGCTCTGGTAGGTGGCGGCGCGTTCGGCCTCTGAAACGTAGGGGCGGGCGTTGGCCCATTCGGTGGCGAGAGTGCGGTTGAAGCGTTCGATGCTCCTATGTTTGGTCAAGCGGCTGCTTTCGATTTCGGTGCCGCGGTGGTGATCGCGGCACGAACGCTGCGTGCGGCTTGCTCGGCATCGATCACATCCGACTTGCCTGTGAGCCGGCGGGCAGCGTGACTGGGTCGGTTTACTTCGATCACCCGCTGTCCCGCTGACTGCAACACTGCCGTGAGTGCTGCACCGTAGCTGCCCGTCCCCTCCACGCCGACCGCCTCAACGGGGCCGAAAGAGGCCAACCACTTCCCCAGCGCAGCGTGTCCAGTTACGGTCGCCGGGAACTCGCGGTCGCCCAGGAGCTGGCCATTAATGCTGATCGCCGCGGCTTGATGCGTGCGCTTGTGGGTGTCGACTCCGCCGATGACGGGCTGGACAAAGTTTGTCATGATGGATCTCGCTTCCTGCGTCAGTCTCGAATCGCCGGCAAGCATCGATCGCGCTGAGCGGACAGGTCTGTGTCGGGGCTCCTACCAGGCTCCTATCAGGTCACGCCAACCCGATCGGCTTGCGCACAAGGGGTCGCGTGCGGACCGGATCGACAAATCGAACGAAAGACACCACGGTCATACCTTGGCCTGGGTCAGACCTGACCCGCACGCGCCCACTCCCCATACTCACAGACCTTGCCGTTGGTCCGGGGCCGGTAGGGGCGGGTCCGCCGGTGCTTTACGTGCGGTCCCAGGGCCGCGGCGAAGGCCCGGGAGCAGTAGCAGGATCCGTTGTCGGTCAGCATTGCCTTCACCGTGATTCCGCGGGCGGCGAAGAACGCTGCCGCGCGGAGCCAGAAGGCGGCGGCTTCTTTCGTCTCGTCGTTGAGGATTTCCGAGTACGCCAGACGCGAGTGGTCATCGACGGCGTGGTGCAGGTAGGCGTACCCGGTCCCTTTCCGGCGGTTCCGTCGTCCCGTGGCCCATCCGAGGGCGCGGTGTCCGCCGCCGTTCGGGATGCGTCAGAGCTTCTTGATGTCCACGTGGACCGGGTCTCCAGGATGGTCGTGCTCGTACCGTTGCGGTGCGGGCTTGCGCACGGGCAGGCCGGTGCCCTGGTCCAGCCGGGGCAGTGGATACCGTAAGCGTCCCCTGGATCACATCGGCCAACCAGGCGAAGTACATCAGCAGCGACGGCACGCACCCCATCCAGATCGGGCACGACTATTTCGGGCATCGCCTTGCGGCTGCCATCGCGACGGCCACCAGGGTTACGTTCTAGCGGTTTAGCGGAGCGCGGCCATCACGCGCTCCGCTATGGCGGCGTGACCGGAGTCGTTCACGTGGGCACCGTCGGTAAGGATCATTGACTTTTGAATGACATCCGGGGAGATGAGGCTCACGTATTTGGCGTTGACCGCTAAGGCCGCAGCTTGGACGGCCTTATCAATTCCCGCCGTCGGGCCGCCAACACCCCACGGGGACGACGGGCCGACTGCAATGATCTTCGCGTCGGGCAGCGCCTGCCTCAGGTTCCGGTACGTGGAGTCGATCTTGTCTGTCACGGATCCCGGGTCTTTGATGAAGCTCGTGAAGTCGTTCTGACCGCCAGCGACCACAACGATCTTCGGAGAACTGGCGATTGCCTCAGGGGCCATCGCTTCGATATTTGGACAGAACGACAGGCCGCACCCGGTCTGGTCGGAGGTGTTCAAATACCGAGTACCGCCCCGGCCCTTATTGTTTTCGGCCCAACCCATCTGAGCGGCAACAAGTGCCGTCCACCGCTTGGATTCAGCCGATGCCCCGGTGCCCTGCGTGTAGGAATCACCGAGGAACACCGCGACGGGCTTCTGTGGCTGAGCGGACATCGACGGGGCCAGCGCCCGATTCTTCTCATACTCCGCCTGCACCTTGTCCGAGACTGGCGGCGGCTCAGGCGCACAGCCGGTAGCGACGGCAACGACGGCAACGACGGCGGCAAGAGTGGCAGCGGCAAGGATACGGCGCAAGAGTCCCCCAAAGAGCAGATTTGATTGCTCCCATGATAAGCGGTTCACAAGACCGGCATCCTCCACCCAGCCTTCATGCAACTCAGCGACATCCCGAGCCGCACTAAGGGATGTATAGCAGGAATCTTAAAGCCTGGATCAATATCGCCGACGTGCATCTTCAACGGGTAGCTCTGGCTATGGAAGGGGGCTACTTGGCCGCGCCCACACTGGGCCAGTCGGTTTTTCGGTTCGAGGTCTGACAAACGCCGAGGTCACCAGCACGATGGAGAGCAACGCCATTGATTGCAGAAGTGATCCCCTCAAGAGCAGAAGCATGTAGAACGGCAGAATGCAGCCCACGAGTCCAGGCGTACCCGAAACCTGGAGTGCTCGCTCTCCGGATGCGTCGAGCTGGCGGAGCACTACGCCTAGGACCAGCATGCCTCCCACTAGTAGGATCCATCCTCCGTCGATGAAGAACTCCGCCCAGAGTGGTGCAGACAGGTTCCTGAATGAGTACATCTTCATATCTGCCAGCATGGAACCGGTGTCAATTGCTTTCCCCGGCCAAAAACTGCGTGGCACCCAGAAGAAAATGACACCGAGCATCTGCTGACCCCACGTATGCCCACGAACGGCTACAAACTCCGTCGCATTCGTAATCTGCGCAAAACTGTCAAAGTCGCCGCTCAGCATGGACGCCAGCGGGTTCTGGGATTTGGCGCTGGGATTCAGTGAGTTGCGGAACATGTCCGCCACGGGAAATAGATA
>JAQGHS010000969.1 GCA_028291605.1 Planctomycetaceae bacterium
ACGACAAGGTGCTCCTGCTGAAGGACACTGTGTTGAAGTCGACCACGAATGGCAATGTCGAATTCCACGACACGGTCGACTCCTTCGACAACACGACTCACTATTTCCTGACAGTCAATACCGGTGGCAATACGGTGTTCGGTGACGGCGGAGCCGACTATGTGGGCCAGACGTTTGCACTGTCCAAGTTGACGACTGATGCAGGCGGTTTCACTTATCTCAACATCACCCCCAGCGTGGATGCCACACCCAGCGTCACCACCGACAGCGACCAGGACTACAAAGATCAGGTCTTGTTGCAACAAGACACTGTGCTGAAGGCGACCACGGGTAATATCACGTTCGAAGATACGGTCAACTCAGCCACGACGGCGGCCTTAAAAACGTTACGTCTCTTCGCGGACCCGACCACTGGCGTCATCGAATTCAAGAAGAGTGTTGGTACAGCAGCGCCCATCGGCACCACAGCCAACCTGCCGGCACTCGTCGTCACCAGCGGCAAAGAATTGAAATTCGACGCGACGGCGACAGACGTCAAACTGTCCGGAGCCCTCCGCATCGATGTCGCTGGCATCAACGTGCATGGTGCGACTCCCAAGACCAAGATCATTGGTGTCCGAGCAGACCAGAACGTCGTGGAAATCACCAAGTCCAGCGTCACCTTGCAAGATCTGGAAATCACCGATGACGACGCCACCCGCACGACGGGCAACGGAGTTGTCGTCGCGAGTTCGCCTGTCGGGACGACGGTCGCCGGTACGCTCCTCAAGAATCTCACAGTACATGACCATCCCGACAACGGCATCGTGCTCACTAATGTCTCTGGAACGCAGGTCACAGGCTCAGACATTTACGACAACTCCAAGGACGGCGTAAGGATTGAGACCTCGCAGGGCAAGACCGGCAACGTTCTGCAAACGAACACCATTCACGACAATACTCTCAACGGTATCTATATCGCCACGGCGAGCGATGTTCTGATCGGTGACCCAACGAGTGACGCATTGGGCAACGAGATCTACAAGAACACGAAAAATGGTGTGGCGATTGCTGCCGATAATGCCAACGTCAACAACCGTATCCAACTCAACAAGTTCCACGACAATACGGGATTGGGCATTGATCTGAACGATGACGGTCGCACCGCCAATGACAAGGCGGATACCGCCACCAGCGATGCCGATAACGGCGCCAATAAGCTTCAGAACACCCCCGAAATCCTGTATTCGTTCAAGTTCCAGGATCCGTCCGACGGACTTTACAAGCTCGCCATCCTCTACCATGTCCCGTCCGCCATCAGCAGCGGCGGGCCATTCACGGTCAACTTTTATCTGGCCGACGCGGGCCATCAGGAAGGGCTAACGCCGCTGACCACGGACACCTATTCCGATGCGGCTCTGAAATCGAAACTCTTCACTTTGACCATCAGCCTGGCCGACTTCAACGATCCGGACAAGTATGTTCAAGGTCGTACGATCTTCGTGGCCACGGCAACTGACACGGCATTCAATACTTCCGAGTTCTCCTTGCCCGCGGCACTCAACATCACGCCCGATGCCATCATCAATCCCAACGCGGCCAGGCTTGATACGCAGATCGACCCGAATCCTGCCATTAACGACGTGGACATCGACGGCAACACCCATGTCGATATCACACAACTGACCACCGCCGAGGCCGTCAATGCCGCCCCGGCAGTACGTAGTAATCGAACGGACTACTTCGGCGCAGTTGCACCGCAAGACGACACCAATGTCATCTGGACCATCACATCCCAGTCCGATACCACGAGCCTGATCAATGTCGGTGGGCTGTATCAAATCGACAATCCTTCGAGCCTGAACGACGCCCCATCAGGCTCCGTGACGAACGGGGGGCCGACGGTCAGTCCCAGCTCCAACAGCCCCTACGCTCAGAAAGCCATCGCATCGAAGAGTTCGCTCGACATTGCCTATTCGGCTGATCCCACGCTGCTAGGTGCCTATGTGGTGCGTGCCACGGCGGGTGTCAGTCTCTCGCCCGATCCGCTGGCGACCAATCCTCAAAATGAATTGATGAAACTCGTTTATCAGAGAAACGCCAACCAGGAGATCACCAGCATCGACTCCCCGACCGAGGCTTTCTTCTCGTTCCCGGCGGCCAATCCCGATGCAGGCCAAGCGGTGTCGCGACTGCAGACCGGCTACGACGCGAGTGGCCGGCCCATTATCGGAAATACTCCGACCCCCTATACCAACATGGGTGCGGGAGCCGCCTTCAATCACCTTGGTAAGATCTATCTGCGTCTGGAAGATGGTGCACTAATCCTGCCTTGGGAAGATAATACCAAGAGCAGTGCTGACCCCATCCGAGTCACGGACACCGGCAATCTGCGCGATAACTCGCCGGACGGACAACTTTCCTTCCCCGGCGGAGATGGCACGGATCATCTCGTGTTCGGCGACTTCAACGACGCTGTATTTACGATTGCCAATAACGCCCTGAAGCCCATCGGTGCACGGGCTGCATTGACCGTGTCGTTCCCGGATTTGACGCCCGAAAGCAATACCGGTGTCTCATCATCGTCCCTGACAGTTGATCCTCCGGCACAAGATCCCGTCACGGTCGAAGACAACTCTGAAACCGATTCGAATACCGGGGACGATACGGATTCTGGGATCATCCCCGTGACCGGAAGCGGTGGAAGCAATTCCAATGGTACCGGTGGTACGACGATCAATGGTACCGCAGGATTGGATTCCGCTGGAGGGACCTCGGACTCATCCGGCAATGGCTCCGACTCGCCCGAAACCGGGAAAAAGAAAAAGCACGAACGAGTCAAGACGCCCAAAACCAGCCATCATAAGGAACATCCGCTGAAGGTTCGGGAGTCGAAAGACAATAAGGGGAACTAACTTGGCTCCGGAGTTTCATCGGGACTAGGCCCACACGACGGCCTCGGCAATACACTCATTGCCGAGGCCGCTTCTTTTTCCCCGGGCAGAACTTATTACTACACCTACGATCATTACTGCACCGAGCGTCCGTTCCGCGATTGCCTTCACATCCAACTGAGAGCACACGCTTCGTTGAGACTGGTGATCCCGTCACGCACCTTGCTGAGTGCGTCGTATTTCAGGCTGCGGAACTGAGTCGCGCGGATGACCTGACGCAGCTCGTCTTCGGAGGCTCCACGCTGAATTGCCGCGACGATCTCATCGTTGGCGACGACCGCTTCGAAGACTCCCACTCGCTCATGGTAACCAGATTTCTGGCAGGCGCTGCAACCGCGCGGCTGAAATAGCTCTGCGGGCGGTTTCAAATCTTCCGCGAGAAAAATCTCGCGCTCCTCCGGGGTGATCGGGACCGCAATGCGGCAGCTTCGACACAGGCAGCGGATGAGACGCTGGCTGACAATACCCGTCAGATTCGCAGCCAGTGAATAGTTATCGGCATGAAGATCGCGCAACGCGGTGACCGTGGAGGCGACGTCGCGCGTATGGAGTGTACTGAACACATAGCGGCCCGAACTGCCGGCGCGCATCGCAATTTCCAGGGCCTCGACATCCCGGATTTCGCCGATGAACACGACGTCGGGATCCATCCGCAACAGTGTTCTCAGCCCGCGCGTCAGTGTCAGGTTGTGCCGGGAATTGACACTCAACTGACGGATTCCAGGGACGCGATATTCGACGGGATCCTCAATGGACACAATGTTGTGGTCGCCGGGCCCCAGGGTTTGGAGCATCGCATAGACCGTGGTCGTCTTACCGGTACCCGTCGGTCCGGTGACCAGCACCAGCCCCGCACGATGATGCAGCATCTCATCCACTGCCGTATGAGTCGCATCCGACATGCCCAGGGTCCCCAGGGGACGAGGCAACGTCTCGTGCGTCAACACGCGCAGCGCCACGGCGTCACCGTCGGCAGCCGGAACGATCGTGACTCGAACTTCGATCCGCCCCAGCACCGGAGGCAACTTGAGCCGTGCTTCCAGCGGCTCGAAGGTCTGCGTCGTATCGAGATCGGCCATCAGCTTGAGTTGCATCATCAGCGGAGCCGCAAGATTCTGATCGAGGTGGCAGAACGTTCGTAACTTGCCATCGACGCGAAAGCGAATCCACACTCGATCCTGCCCCACCGGATCAATATGAACGTCCGAAGCCCGCCACTGGATCGCGCGCTGCAACAGCTCCACAACGCGGTTGGCATCCAGAGGTCGATCGAGCCCCTCCATTGCAAACGGTTCTTCAGGAGCAGCGGGTCCACCGGTTGGCAGGC
>JAQGHS010000982.1 GCA_028291605.1 Planctomycetaceae bacterium
TCTGCTCACCGGTGAGAGGATCATAGCTGGCCACCAAGTCACACCCGCAGATCACCAGCTCATCTTTACCGGAAACAGTGATCACGCGCGGCGAAGCGTAGGACGATGCCTCGGGCCGTTTCTTGCGCCAGACAATCTCACCCGATTGTCGATTCAAAGCTGCCAGGAATCCACCGGACTGATGGTCGGCCGCAATGATCACCAGCGATTTGTACAAAGTCGGCGACGACGAATAGCCAAACTTCGAGGTGAACCCACCGACCTCTTTGCGCCATACTTCCTTACCCACCAGGTCTAATGCGACAACCCAAATCTTGCGGTCATTCAGAAAAGAGGCAAACAGTCGCTCGCCGTCATAGGCGAGAGTGCACGAGGCCTGGGTATTCTCGCCGTGCATGGCCTTTTCAAAATTGCCTTGGAAGAGATCTGTTTTCCAAACCTGCTTGCCATCGGCCCGCGACAAGCTGAGCACCGACTGGACTTGTGCCTGATCGTCGGCCGTTTCGACATAAACATGGTCGCCGACAATAACCGGGCTGGAATGACCTCGTCCTGGAATCTGCTGCTTCCAGACGATGTTTTCCTGGGCCGAGCCATCCTTCCAGCTCACCGGAACCGCGGGTCCCGTGGAGATGCCATCCTCATTCGGCCCACGCCATTGAGGCCAGTCATCGGCTGCAACCTGTGGAGCGGGCAGATCCGCGGCAGGGGCATCCGCTGAGGCCGAAATCTCAGCAGTGGGAGGTGCGGGAGGACCTTTGGGACGTCCACATCCGGTACTGAAAATTGCCAACCCCAATGCCATTAACAGGCTGCTTCGAAACATGCCAGGAATCCTTCTACGACAACTGCGTCAGACGATCGAGACCGCTGCGAAATTGTAGAAGGACGACGAGCAAACGTCACGCCGCCTATGGATCGAAGCCGTAGCCAATCATTCCAAGTCACAGGGTTTCGAAGATCTCGGCGATCGAAACTGACCAGCCAGGGACGATGTCCGGGACTTCGAGCACGTCTTGCTCAGACAATGCAACGAACTGTTCCGCTGATCGAAAAAGGCGGACCGTCTTTTTCCGTGGATGGACTAAAATCACCGCGCGAGTTCCAGCCGATAGCCAATCGGCAACCTTCAGGAGTACTTCACGCTCTCTATCGCCTGGCGAGAGAATTTCAATGACCAGATCCGGGACTAGAGGGATGAACTTAAAGCGATCGGGAATTGTTTGGACCCGTTCCCGAGTTACGAAGGCGACGTCAGGTGCGAGGACCGTATCGGGATTCGTACGGATCTTAAAGCCCGTGTCGCCGACATAAGTTGAACCCAGTCGATTCTTCCGGGCATGAAACATTAAGTGAGCGCCAAGGAAACATTCAACTTCACCATGTGCTCCCCCTGCAGGTGACATCTTGCGAAGAACCCCCTGGACCAATTCGTATCGATTGCCGTCGTTCGGCATTTCGAAGAGATCCTCTGCAGTCCGTATTAGTACATCAGTTGACATGCAACGTCTCATCAACGTGGAAATAGAATATTCGACATCCAACCTGCTCTTAACCACTATAATCCGTTGACGACCTGAAACGTAGAGCATTCTGCGGTCCGGGGTCGGGGCCACGATTTTTTGAAATTGGCCGGAGTGAGTCGTTCAGAAACAGACCTGTATGGCGGCCAATTTCGAAAAATCGTAGAACCGACCCCTCGTCGATATGATGCCACACCCCGCTGCGTTACCGGCTGAGACTTTGCTTAAGGAATGCGCGGTTGAGAGAACTCGACGCTCAGGTCCCGGGGGGCAGCACCGCAACAAAGTGGAAACCGCCATCGTGTTGACACATCGTCCCACAGGTGTGCAGGCCGAGGCCAGCGAACGCCGCAGTCAGCCGGAAAATCTGGCGGTCGCGACGACTCGATTGCGGGTACGGTTGGCGGTGGAAGTCCGTTGTCCGGTGGAACTCGAGGCGGCAACGTCGGAACTGTGGCGGTCGCGTTGTGTCCAGCAGCGAATTCGCGTGAATCCTGAACACGATGATTTTCCCGTGCTGCTGGCTGAGGCTCTCGATATGTTGGCTGCATACGGTTGGGACGTAACCACTGCCGCTCAGAAATTGGACTGCTCAGCCTCGCAACTGGCAAAATTTCTGCAACTCGAAACGCCTGCGTTCTCGCTGCTGAACCAACAACGAATGGTGCGAGGATTACATCTCTTGAAGCCCAGGTGAGCGGCACGGCGCTAGCCGCCGGTTCTTTGTTTGGACACTCCCGGAAGAACCGGTGGCTAGCGCCAGTCCGCTCACAAACGGAGTCACATTCGTCCCCAGCACCCGACTCTGAGAGTCGGGCTACAGCACTTCTCATCTGATCAAAAACTGTTAAGATTATTGCAAGTGCAATGGATGCAATTGCAATTCAAACGCTCGGACAGTGAGACTGACATGAAAAAAGACGGCGTTTCCTCGCTGCCTGAAGTGCGACAGCGGATTCGTGAAGCGGGCTTGCGCAGCACGACGGCTCGAATTGCAGTCATGCAGCGTCTCGAATCGGCAACCAGCCCCATCACGCATGCCGAGATCGCCATCGACCTGGTGCCCCAGGGTTTTGATAAAGCTACCGTGTATCGTAACCTGATCGACTTGACCGACGCCGGATTAGTCACCCGTTCAGAACATGGAGACCACGTCTGGCGCTTCGAGCTGCGCAGTGAGAGCGAACATCACGATAACGACCATCCGCACTTCCTCTGTCTCGATTGCGGCGAAGTCAGTTGCCTGTCCGATGTGACGGTCACGATCAATCCCGCGCCCGGCTCGAAAAAATCGAGCATCGGCCAATTGACGGAAGTGCTGCTGAAAGGACACTGCGGGCGCTGTAAGCCCACATGATGCAGCGATCAACGCGATAGGAACGTCGATTCCCATAAGTCCCATTGGTCCCATCCGTCCTATAAGTCCCATTAAGTTCATGGGACAAATGGGACTTATAGGACGGATGGGACTTATGTTTTTCTAGAAGGCACGATGGTCGCCAACCGCACGTCTGGCCGTGCGCTGAGCAAGAATTCTGAATTTCATCAATTGACACGCCGTGCGCATCTTGTATTATTGAATTAATACAAGTGCAGAAAGCACCCGACTTCATCCCGGATGGGATTCTGACGTGCAAATTCACATCTCCGCCAACGATGGTATCCCGATCTACCTGCAGATCGTCAATCAGATCAAGTATCTGGTCGCGTCCGGCCGGTTGGCGTCGGGGGAAGAACTCCCTCCGATGCGCGTGCTGGCCGAGCGGTTGTTGATCAATCCCAACACCGTCGCCCGAGCCTATCGCGAACTTGAAATGGCAGGCATTGTCGAGAAGCGTCGAACTGCCGGCACGTATGTTTCCGCTCAACAATCACCTCTGGCTCATAGCGAACGCATCAAGATCCTGAGTGAACGACTGGATGCTTTGCTGGCCGAGGCACGTCAGATGGATATCACGTTTGAGGACGTCGTCAAACTCGCGCAGCAGCGTTACGCGGCTCTGCAACACGACTCGCAATAAGGAATCCCGAACATGGTCGATTCATTTCCCAGTCCTGCACCCCCGATCGTCGACATTCGTCGGGTGACCCGGCAATTTGGCACCAAGACCGCTTTGGATGATCTGTCACTCGCGGTACCACGCGGTGGCGTGTTTGGATTGATCGGCGGGAACGGCGCTGGCAAGACCACGCTGATCAAGCACATTCTCGGAATGTTCAAACCGCAGACGGGATCGGTTGCGGTCTTCGGTCTCGATCCGGTCGAAAACCCGGTCGGCACGCTGGGCCGGATTGGTTATCTGTCGGAAGAACGCGACCTGCCCAACTGGATGCGTGTCAGCGAATTAATGCGATATACGCAGGCGTTTTATCCCAACTGGGATGAGAAATACGCTCAGGAATTGCGGCTGGCTTTCGACCTCGACCCCAAGGCACGAATCAAGAACTTGTCGCGCGGGCAGCGGGCACGGGCGGGATTACTGGTCGCCCTGGCGCACCGGCCGGAGCTGCTGGTTCTCGATGAGCCCTCCTCCGGACTCGATCCCGTCGTGCGGCGCGACATCCTGGGGGCCATCATTCGCACGATTGCCGACGAAGGCCGCACCGTGCTGTTTTCATCGCACTTGCTGGATGAGGTCGAACGTGTTGCAGATCGTGTCGCCATCATTCACCAGGGACGCATCATGCTGACCGCCTCGATGGATGAGATCCGAGATTCTCATCACCGAGTCACCCTGCGATTCAACCAGGCACTCGATCGCGCTCCAGCGTTGGTAGGGGCACTTTCGTATGAGGGAAAAGGGACCGAGTGGACTTACATCTGCAGTGGCGAAAGCAATCAACTGCGACGTGCCGCGGAAGCGCTGGGGGCGACGGTTGTCGGTGAGACCTCGTTGACTTTGGACGAGATTTTTGTGTCGCGGATTCTGGGATAAAAAGCATTCCGTGTCGTCCGCGAATTACGCATCCCAAACAAATGTGCCAGGTGAGCCGGGTGCCGTCAGGCCCCGGACAATTTATCACGGTATTCAGTTTCCATGGACATCAATCAGCCGCTGGGCGCTAGCCCACGGTTCGGTGCAACAGACGGCTCGATTGGCCAAGAGAACCGGACGCTAGCGTGTGCCGGCTGATTTCGTCGTAACTCAATCGACAGCAATACGAACATTGAAACGACTCAATTGTGAGGAGCAGGCGACATGCGAACCATCCCTCGAGCATTGATCTGGGAATTGCTGGTCCAAGGTCGCTGGATGCTGATCCTGGGCGTGCTGGCGGCGAATTTCATGCCCGCGCTGCTGTTTACAGCCCTCGCGCAGACCGGCCCCATCGATCCCACCGACTCCAGTTTTTCCGTGCTCTGCGTAATGCTCACGCAAATACATTTGTTTATATTCGGCGCAATGGTATTCTTCGCTCAAGGCCAAGTCTCACGCCTCTATGCCGCTCCCGTTCCCAACTCAACTCTTGTCATCTGGCACATGTTGCCCGCCATGTTCCTCGTGGCGGCCGAGTTGGTGTTAAGCACGATGGCGTTTAATGCCGCTTTTCATTTCAACTGGCCTCTGTGGGGGCCCGCGCTGTTCGTGGCTGCCGCGGTTCCGGCCATGCAAGCCACATTTTGGCAGACGGAAAAATCTCTGTGGCTGCCGCTGATCCTGGGTATCGTAGGCGGGGCCCTGGGATTGTGGTTTAAGTCACGATTTGGACCGACATTTTCCCCGGCTCAGCATTTGTGGTCGAACGTCACGCCCGCTGAAATTGCCACCCTGACCGTGGTGGCAATTGTGTCGTACTATGCCGCGGTGGCGGGAGTCGCTCGCAATCGTCGAGGAGACACCATACCGCCGCTCGGCATCGTCGCCTGGATCGGACGCATCCTCGATCAACCAGGACGGGCAGATCGACCATTTAAGAGTCCGGCTCAGGCGCAACACTGGTTTGAATTTGAACAGAAGGGCTGGGCTCTGCCCGCCGCCGTATTGCTCGGTCTCGTGTTTGGCGTCAGCGTCTGGACCATCTTCAATCGAGATCCCCACGACTTGTTTCAAGGCTTCCTGGTGGGTGGCGGGGCGATCTCGATTGTGGCCTTCGTCGGCAGCATGATCATGGGCCATACAGGCTCGATTGATACGAGTTATGAAATGGGTCACTTCCTCGCCAGCCGTCCGATCACGACTCGCGAACTGTCGCGCATCATTCTCGAGATGGTGGCCCGCAGCATCCTTCTCGCGTGGTCCATCTGGGCCGTCGCCTTCCTGATCTTCTACCTCATCGCGATGGCATCAGGCGTCACCTTGCAACCGAAATTCCCCGCTCGGATGCTCTGGCTGTACTTCCCGGCGACATTGCTGGGACCTTGGATTGTGTGCACTGCGGGAGCTTCGATGGGACTCACGGGCCACCGCTGGTTCTTCATCGAGATCGTTTGCGGTGGACTGTTCGTGTTTATCATGAGCAGCCTGATCTCGCAGTATTTCCTTTCCCGCGAGGAGCGCGTACTGCTCGCACGAGTCTGCGCAGAAGTCATCGGGGTCCTGCTGGTCCTGGGAACGGCGTGGGCGATGATTGCCGCCCGGCAACGAGCGATGATCAGCTGGCCCACCGTTTACGCTGCCTCAGGCGTGTGGGTCATCGCGACTGCCCTGATCGTGTTTTTCAGGTTCGGTGTGCTAAAGAATGAGCAACACCCGATCCTGATTATGATCGGACTGCTGGCGCTCGCCGTCGCCCCTGTTGCCACGGCGCCGTTGGCCTTGGCGTGGAATCGGAATCGATAGTGGCCTTCACGCTCTGCGTGAAGGCTACATTCTTTTCACTTGATCGATTCCAAAAACTTCGTCACCTCGGCTTCGTCATATTCTTTCAAAGGCAATTGAAGCTGTATCTGCACGGGGCCAACCTTTCCCTGAACGTCTGTATCAATAACTCGATACTCATCACCCGCTGCATTTTTCGCTTCAGCGATCCTGACCTTACAATTTTGACCTCGAATCTTGATGTCCTTTTCCGCGGTCTTCGAAATCGTCAATTGTTGAACTTCAATGTCGTGCCCTCCGTCACCATAGCTAATTCGGAACGAGTCGCCGAATTCTCGATTCTTCTTAACGTCCTTTTGATCGAGCCATGGTGCGATTTGTAGGATACTCAGCGTGGACGTGCCGTCATCAGACTGGTAGACAGCGAGTTTGGCCATGGCTACGTCCAACTTCAGCTTGGGCTCCAGACCGGCAGGTGGATTGACCTCGATCATCTCCTGCGTCGCGGCACGAACGACGGCTGGATCAACGCTGGTTCCGTTTATGACCAGTTCCACAAATTTATAAAAACCAAATCCTAATGCGATAAAGACGAGCAGCGACAAACATCCGCATCCAGCAGCGCCATACAGGCAACCTTTGGAACAACCCTTCTTAGGGGGTTGCCCTGGCACTCCAGGAACACCCGTGCGTTCACGTTCGTCGCGGTCACGATCATCTTGATAACGATCATCGTAGCGGTCCCGATCAGACTGCGGGTCCGAGGGATTGTCGCGATAGTTGTCGTCTTGATAGGACATTGCGTACGTGTTCCCCGCTCGATAAGTCGTACTGACTGGCAGTCCAGCAACGCGGTCCGATACCTCGTGCCACCCAGTACTTCGGTTCCTCGCCAATCCGCGGCCCTATTTTGACACGATCCGTTGCCGGGCGACAAGATCTCCAGCTGCCGGTTACACGATTTTCGAGAACCGCTGCATGGCCTCGGTGACGTTCGCGCGGCTATTGAAGGCACTCAGCCGGAAGTAACCTTCCCCGCTGGCACCAAAGCCGCTGCCCGGCGTGCCGACAACGTTGGCTTCGTTCAACAACTTGTCGAAGAAGTCCCAGCTGCTGAGATTGCCCGGTGTCTTCAACCAGACATAAGGGGCGTTCACCCCACCGTAAACTTTCAGGCCGAGACTCGTCAGCCCTTCACGGACCAGCTTCGCGTTCGCCAGGTAGAAGTCGATGGTTTCGCGAACCTGTTGCTTGCCTTCCGGCGAATAGATGGCCGCCGCACCGCGCTGAACGGGGTACGACACGCCATTGAACTTCGTGCAATGTCGGCGATTCCAGAGCGGATGAATGGCGACTTCGCGACCATCGCGGGTCTTCCCTTTCAAGGCCTTGGGGACCACGGTGAAGGCACAACGCACTCCGGTAAAGCCAGCCGTCTTAGAAAAACTGCGGAATTCGATCGCCACGTCTTTCGCACCATCAATCTCATAGATCGAGTGCGGAACCGAAGGATCGGTGATGTAGGCTTCGTAGGCGGCATCATAAAGAATGGTCGAGCCATTCTGATGGGCATATTCGACCCAACGCTTCAGCATGTCTTTACTGGCGACCACGCCCGTCGGGTTATTGGGGTAGCACAAATAAATCAGATCGAC
Source organism: Planctomycetaceae bacterium (assembly GCA_028291605.1). Taxonomy (GTDB): domain Bacteria; phylum Planctomycetota; class Planctomycetia; order Planctomycetales; family Planctomycetaceae; genus JAKFVC01. The sequence continues at coordinate 7,939 of JAQGHS010000982.1, forward strand.
CCGTTGCTTCGGAAATTCCGGGATAAAATCATTCTCGGCCGTCACCGGCAGATAGACCAGGCCGCCGTACCGCCCGCTGGAATCGGCCGGGCCCGTGTGGCCGGCCATCACGTTGGTATCGACATAAACGGGATAGACGGGGTCGAGAACAGCCGTCACGTTGTCATGGCCGAAGATGTCCAGAATATTTCCGGAATCGCACTTCGAACCGTCGGACACGAAAATTTCGTCCGCATCGACGTTGGCACCGCGGGCCTGGTAGTCGTTCTGAGCGATTGCCTCACGCAGGAAATCATAGCCCTGCTCGGGACCGTATCCGCGGAATGAACTGCGTTGGGCGAGCTCGTCCACGGCGGTATGCATGGCCGCAATGACCGCGGGCGCCAAGGGTTCGGTGACATCGCCGATCCCCATCCGGATGACTTTCGCAGAAGGGTTCTCGTCGCAGAACTTTTTCACACGGCGACCGATTTCCGGAAAGAGGTAGCCGGCGGTCAACTTGAGATAACTGTCGTTGATGTAGGTCATAGTGGAGGGATATTTTACTGAGTCAAAAGGTTCGTGGACGGCGATGAAATTTCGACAACACGATGTTGTAGACCTCCGGAGGCCTGATTGCAACCGGTCGAGAGGGGCTGATACAAGCTCGAAGC
>JAQGHS010000997.1 GCA_028291605.1 Planctomycetaceae bacterium
CAAGTCGAAATGGGTATCAACCGCCTGAAATTCAAGGTCGGTGGTACGAACTTTGAGGTCCCCGTCACCGGACGACACTATCTGGTCTCGGCCCTGGCGGCGATTGCCGTGGGGCGTGAAATCGGTCTGGAGAACGAAGCTCTGGTCCGCGGGTTGAAGTCCTTCGTGCCGGTCGACAGCCGTTGCGAAGTGGAACAACTCGGAGCCCTGACCCTGATCAATGATACGTACAACGCCAGCCCCGCTTCGATGCAGGCGGCTTGCCAGTTGCTTGCCGATTGGAAAACCGGACAGCGACGCGTGCTGGTCGCCGGAGACATGCTGGAATTAGGCAACGAGTCTGATGCCTACCACCAACACGTCGGCACCTATGCGGCCCAAGCCAAGATTGATTGTGTGATTGCCTTCGGACCGCACGCCGATCGAATTGCCGCAGGGGCAATTGCCGCGGGCTTTCCAAGGCACGGAATTGCCACCTGTAGCGAAATGGATACGGTCTTTGCTGTGCTCGATTGCTGGCTCGATGACGATGCCACGGTGCTCATTAAGGGCTCACGTGGGATGAAGATGGAACGCGTTGTCGAATGGGTCCGACAGAAGGCCGGATTTGGACCGGAAGGACAACGCAGGTTAAAAGCGGTCGCGTGAGATTACCAAGATTCGTAAATGTAGCCGCACTCGCCAGAGTGCGGGTTTCCCGCGTTCTGGTGAACGCGGCTACCAAAGCAATACAACGAAATGTCGGTTTGACGGTGTGCATCCAGGATTTGCGGGAATCCCTGCACGGCCCTCTGGGTCTGGGCTGAAGCACTTTTGACATTGGAAATGTGGTCTCTGGGTCGATCACCCCAACGTCGCTTTGCCGTTAAACCAACACCGGGTGTCGAGAACCTCCCTCGGCACCCGGACGTACAATCGACCGGGCGTGCCCTGCCTTCCTCCCCCTCCAGCAGGGCACGCCCGAGTTGAATTCTCCGCGACGCGCAGCGTCGCGCTGTAGCCTGACTCTCTGAGTCGGGACTATTCGACGTCGAAACGCACCCGACTCAGAGAGTCAGGCTACAGAGGAATGCCCGACTCTTCGAGTCGGGCTATCAACGCTTACCAGCGTTCGACCGGCCCCGAGGGAACCGGGATCTTGAATTCGGGCAGAACGCCATTGCGGTCACCATACTTGGGACCAAGTTCAGCAATGTGGCGGATCGCGGCCTCGAATTCCTCGGGCGTCCGAGCCGTCTGAAATTCGTTTCTCAACCAGGCCGCAACACGCATGGCACTCAGGTACCAGTGCCCCATTTTACGGAACGAAATGATCGCCCGCGCGACACCCTTTTGTTCCACGAGATAGGCGAATTGCTTCTGCAGCAGTTCGAGTCTCTGGTCAAAATTTCCCGTCGGCGGAATCTCGCGGCCCTGCTCCCAGGCGACCAATTGCTGAAAAATCCACGGGTTCGCTAGCGCTCCACGGCCGATCGAGATACCATCGCAACCCGTTTCCGCAAACATCCGAGCCGCATCGGCCACTGAGCGAATATCGCCATTGCCGATGATGGGGATCTTGCTGACGGCCTCCACCACAAGGCGAATTCCGTCGCGACTCACCGTACCGGAAAATCCCTGGGCTCGCGTCCGGCCATGAATCGCGATGGCGGCGACTCCAACTTGCTCGAACGCCTTGGCAAATTCGGGAGCTGTAATGTTCTGATCATCCCATCCGAGGCGCATCTTGATTGTGACAGGAATCTGCACGCTGCGTACGACTTGTTCTGCCAGGCGGACGGTTTCGTCAGGGCGGCACATCATTCCCGCACCAGCGCCCCCCTTGGTGATACGACTGACGGGACACCCCATGTTGATGTCGACCGAAGCCACGCCTCGCCGTTCCAGGAACTGGGCCGCGGCCATCATTTCCTCAGGGTTCGAGCCGAATATCTGAACCGACTGCGGCGAGTCTTCCGGGCAGGTGGAGATCAACTCCATACTTTTGGAAGTCCCCTCCAACAGCGCCCGAGCGTTGACCAGATCGGTCGTACACAGCCCGACTCCGCCGATTCCGTGAATGATGCGGCGGAACGGCAGATTCGTGAAGCCGGCCAAGGGCGACAGCAAAAAACGGGATGCCAGGGGCAAGTTGCCATACTGCAAGGCAGGAAGTTCGGGACAGGCTGGGATCTCAGTCACGTTGGCCAACAATCTCGCGAAACACGGAACAAAAAACGGATCAGAGCACCAAGTATATCCCAAAGTGTTACTCAGAACATCTTTCAGCGGTTTGGGCCAGCCACAGTTTGCCCTGCAATGCCTGGGAGAGATTGCCACATTGCAGCAAGAAGATGGAAAACATGCGATCGCCGCGCAGATCTTCGTGGGTCAGCTCTTCCAGGGCCTGCAATTTGACTCGCGAAACGGAATCCAGAAGCTCCTGCAACCGGGCCGGTGACGGGGCCGTCAAAAACTGGCGCTCAATGTCGATCGTCTGCTTCAGAAACTCATCCAGGCGATTCTTGAGTTTCAGCATTTCGGCTTGATGTTCCATCTCGCGGACTCGTCGCCAGCGGTCCCAACCCAGAAAGATCGCAGCCCCCAGGGCCACTAGCAGTTCCTTGATCGCGGCGAGCGATTCCATCACGTTCGCTGTGAATCCCAGTTGATCAAACGGGTCAAAGTAGGAGCGTGCGACGGGATGCCAACGCAGTTTCGAGGTCTCCACAACCTGATGCCGCGGAATCAAACTGGGCAGTGACTCCTGCAGATGAAAGTCGTACAGGGCGTTCAACATTTCGGTCACCAGAGCGGCCGAAGCCTCGGGATGGCAGGCCAGATACGAGGTCGTCGCTACCGTGGTGAGGCTGGCTTCGGGAATTCCAGGCTCCTGGTCGTACAATCCCCGTGGGATTTCAAACTTTCGAAAGTGCGGGAATTTCAGCTCTAAAGCTTCCGCATCGTCTAGCGGGATGAGGGAGAATTCCCGCGTCGCCAAGAGGTGCGCCAAGTCGGGGTTCGCGATCCCGGTGGTCACAATGGCCGCATCCAACCGCGGATTTTTCAACATCTCCAGGAAATAGACGTTTTCGATGTGCAAATCAGGCTCTTTAAGTCGGTAGTGTCCCAGGATCTGCAGCGCGGTTGAACGCATGCCCGAGTCCGGCAATCCCAGCGCCACCCGTTTGCCTTTCAGGCTTGCGACCGAGGAGATCCCCGAATCGCGGCGGGCGATGATATGAACCACTTCCAAGGTCAGTGGCGCGATTACCGCGACGCCCTCTAGCGAGACCGCTCCTGCCTGGACGAAGCCCAGATCGGCGGTTTGCAGCCGCAGTCGTTCTGCATTCTCGCCAGAACCCCGCGTCGCTTCGACCGTGACCCGCCGGTGCTGCGATTCCAACAGTTTCTGCAGAGCAGACGCATACTGATGGTACATGCCCCCCGATTGACCAGCCACGATGCGAATTGTGCTGGGTAAGGTTTCGCGGGTCCAAAACCAGGCCACTACCGATCCCACCAGGACCAGTGCCATGACGCTCAAAAACCAGCGTCGCACGATTTTGGACCAGGCAGT
>JAQGHS010001017.1 GCA_028291605.1 Planctomycetaceae bacterium
CTGGAGGACAAGCTGGCCATTACCATTAAGCTCGACGAACTGGGCTTTGATTATGTGGAGGGTGGCTATCCGCTCTCCAATCCCAAGGACCATGAATATTTTCAACGTGCGGCGAAGCTGCCGTTGAAGCACGCCAAGGTTGCGGCCTTCGGTATGACCCGCCGCCGTGGGGTTTTGGCTGCGGATGACATCGGCATGCAGGCGTTAGCAGAATCTCAGGCCAAGGTCATCACCATTGTCGGCAAAACGTGGGACTTGCACGTGTTCGAAGTCCTGCGTATCGATGAGGCCGAGAACCTGGCGATGATCCGCGATTCGGTCGCATACATGAAATCGCTTGGCCGCGAAGTGATCTATGACGCGGAACATTTTTTTGATGGCTTCAAAGCCAATCCCGAGTTCGCCCTGAAGACGATCCGCGCGGCTCAAGAGGCCGGAGCGTCGCTGGTTGTCCCGTGCGATACCAACGGCGGGACTATGCCGGAAGAAATCGTCGCGGCGATCAAGGAAGCGCAACGAGTCCTCAGCATCCCCGTCGGCATCCATTGCCACAACGACTGCGAATTGGCAGTCGCGAATTCATTGGCGGCAGTCGATAACGGCGCCATTCAGGTTCAAGGGACGATCAATGGGATCGGTGAACGTTGCGGTAACGTCGACCTGATCAGCATGGCGGCCAACCTGTCGCTCAAGAAGGGATACTCGGTCCTGGCAGAAGGGGGCATCAGCCATCTGACCGAGCTCTCGCGATACGTTTATGAAATTGCCAACATGAATTTTCGCAACGGTCAGCCGTACGTCGGCGCGAGTGCCTTCGCCCACAAAGGTGGCATGCACGTCCACGCGGTCAATCGCATCTCGCACAGTTACGAGCACACCAATCCGGAGGTCGTGGGCAACGTACGACGGGTGCTGGTCAGCGAACTGTCGGGGCGATCCAACATCGTCGCCAAGACGACCAAGTACCGCATCGAGCAAGACAACGAACTGATGACCAAAATCCTGGAGCGAGTTCAGGACCTCGAGAACGAAGGCTATCAATTCGAAGCCGCGGAGGCGTCGTTCGACATCCTGGTCAAGAAAGTCACGGGAAACTACGAACCGTGGTTCGAACGCCTGCACTACCGCGTGAATGTCGAAGCAAACAGCGCCGAAGCGCCGACGACCGAAGCGATCCTGAAACTCAATGTCCAAGACCGCACGGAGCTTGTCGCCGGCGAGGGAGACGGCCCGGTCAACGCTCTGGACAATGCCTTGCGAAAGGCTCTGCTGCCCGCCTACCCCCGGCTGGCGGAAATGCACCTCGTCGACTATAAGGTGCGCGTGATCAATTCCACGGAAGGGACAGCGGCTCGGGTACGGGTGGTCATCGAAAGCCGGGACAATGCCGACGTGTGGAGCACAGTAGGTGTCAGTGAAAACGTCATCGAAGCCAGCTGGCTGGCGCTGGTCGATAGTGTGGACTACAAGTTGTACAAAGACGCGGGTGAAGTACAGAATTGAGAGCGTGATTCCCCTGAGAATTGGTGGAAGTGCGAGGATTCGTGTTATGAATCAAGCCTTACTGGAAGAGGTCATCAGTCACCCCGATTCGAGCTTATTGCGTTTTACTGTCGATCAGTATCAGCGGTTGCTCGAAGACGGAGTCGTGACCGATGGCAGCCAATATGAACTACTAGACGGCTACATCTTTCACAAGAACCGCGCGGACCTGGGAGCGGACGAGATGATTCACAGTCCGAGACATGCCCGTCGTCTGGCTAAGTTAACTCCATTGCTGAGCCATGTAGCACAGGAACTAGGGCTCGATCTGTATTGCCAGTTACCTTTGCAGATCGATCCTCATAGTGCTCCGGAGCCGGATTTTACTTTGGTGTTCCCTCTACCCGAGACGGCAGAAGATCGGCATCCGGATCCTCTTGATGTCTGTCTCGTGGTTGAGGTCTCCTTGAGTTCATTGAAGCGAGACCGGGAAGGCAAATTGCCGATCTACGCGGCTGCGGGAATCGCCGAGTACTGGATTGTGAATCTCGCAGATCAGCAATTAGAAGTGTATCGCACCCCGGATCAGGCCAACCGGGTATATCAGACACAGCTTATTTTGCATTCCGGGGATCTTGTGACGTTAACCGCTTTAGATGGCAAGGAAACTCGGTTAATTGTAATGGACCTATTATAAACCTCTTTTGGCAAATTGATTCAGCCACGTCGACTTTAGAACACGAGAATATGCTCGCTAAACAATACGAACCAAAAGACATTCAAGCTCACTGGCTCACGGCGTGGAATGAGAAAGGCTACTTTCAGGCCAATCCGACTCCGGGCAAGACGCCGCATACCATTATGATTCCGCTCCCCAATGTGACCGGGGCGCTGCATATGGGGCATGCGTTGAATGGGACGCTGCAGGACTTACTGACTCGCTGGCGGCGCATGCAGGGGCGCGAGGCGCTGTGGATGCCCGGGACTGATCATGCTGGTATTGCGACCCAAGCCGTTGTTGAACGGCGGATGCTCGAAGA